>JAGRHB010000406.1 GCA_020445245.1 Gammaproteobacteria bacterium | reverse complement strand
CCGGACCTGGACCTGTATCACCCCTGGGACCTGAACGCCGACGAGGCCGCACAGATCGCGCTCCGCTGCGAAGAAGCGGCGCGTGGGTTCGATTCCAGGATCACGAATTCCGAGGGCGCCACGCTATACACCCAGCGCTCGGGGTTCATCTACGGCAACAGTCACGGCTTTGTCGGCGGTTACCCGACCACGCGTCACAGCCTGAGTTGCGCGGTGATCGCCGAACAGGGCGACGAGATGCAGCGTGACTATTGGTATGACAGCAGCAGGATGCCGGACGAACTTGCCACGCCCGAGGCCATCGGGCGCACCGCGGCACAACGCAGTGTGGCCCGTCTCGACGGTCGCAAACTCGGTACCCGCGAGTGTCCGGTACTGTTTCGCGCCGATGTCGCCCCGAGCCTGCTGCGCAGCCTGTTCGGGGCGATTCGCGGACATGCCGTGTACCGCAAGTCGACGTTTCTGCTCGACCAGATCGGCGTGCAGATCTTTCCCGACTGGGTGGACATTACCGAAAACCCGCTGATACCGCGCGCCTCGGCGAGCGCACCTTTCGACAACGAGGGCGTGGCCACTGCGTACCGCGAGCTGGTAAGCGGCGGTGTGCTGCGGGGTTATCTGCTCGACAGTTATGCCGCGCGCAAACTCGGAATGCAGAGTACCGCCAGTGCCGGTGGCGTGCGTAACGCGCGCATCGCGAGCAGCGGCCAGTCGTTCGATGAGCTGTTACGGGAAATGGATCGTGGCGTCGTCGTCACCGAACTGATGGGTCAGGGCACCAACCTGGTCACCGGCGACTATTCGCGCGGCGCCGCAGGATTCTGGGTCGAAGGTGGCGAGATCCGCTATCCGGTGGAAGAGATCACAGTGGCTGCCAATCTGCGCGACATGTTCAGGCAACTGGTCGCCGTCGGCAGCGACAGCGACATACCCGGCAGCATAAAGACCGGCTCTTGGCTGATCGAACGTATGACCGTGGCCGGGGACTGACGACCCGGCGGCTTGTCTCGTCAGGCACGCGCCACCCGAGGGGGAATTCTGATGCGAATACTGCACACGATGCTGCGAACCGGCGACCTCGATCGGTCGATAGGCTTCTACACCGGACTGCTGGGAATGCGGCTGTTGCGGAAGAAGGACTACCCGGACGGCAAATTCACGCTCGCCTTCCTTGGTTACGGCGAGGAGTCCGACAACACGGTGATCGAACTGACCTACAACTGGGGTGTCGATCACTATGAGATCGGCAGCGGCTACGGGCATATCGCCATCGAGGTCGATGACGTCTACCAGGCAGCCGCCGATATCCGCGCGCGTGGTGGAAAGATACTGCGTGAGGCCGGGCCGATGAATGCGGGCACAACGATCATTGCGTTCGTCGAAGACCCTGACGGCTACCCGATCGAACTGATCGGACGCAAGAGTCATTGAACGGCGCGGACCCTGATCACCGGATGATGGCGCAACAACCGTTGGCCACGCCCCAATCAGCAGAGAGGAAGTTTGCATGGCATCGAATCTGATGATCCTGCCGGCAGTCGACAAGTCGAAGATCCGCCTGGTGCGCATCCCCCCAGACTACCGGCAGCAGGAAGTGTTTCGTCACGTCACCGGGCTGATAGCACAGGTCGAGGAACAAAACCCCGACTGCACCTGGGACGACGTGATGGGCACGCTCGAGGATCATGGCTTCGAGGCGGTCGAGTTCCAGCTCGGTCCGTCACTGGACTGAGCGAACGATACGACCCGGGTGTTGAAAGGGACGCTTCGGGGCTGATACCAACCCCGGAGCACCTGTCTCTTCGCATCGACTGATGGACCCGCTCCAGCCTGCACCAGTCACCGGCCGCGTGAGTGATGCGAGCTAGCGCTTCTTCCTGGCGACGGCTTTTTTCGCCGGAGCCTTCTTGGCAGCCACCTTCCTGGCGACCGTTTTCTTGGCTGCTGCCTTTTTGGCTACGGTCTTTTTCGCGGCGACCTTCCGGGCGACCACCTTCTTTGCGGCGGGCTTGGTCGCAGGCGTCTTCCGGGCGGCCGTGCGCTTCGACTTGGCCCCTTTTGCGACGGCTTTCTTCGCAACAGCCTTCTTTGCTGCAGCTTTCTTCACCGCCGGCGCCCTGGCAATCACCTTCTTCGCGATAGCTTTCTTTGCTGCGACCTTCTTCTTTCCAGCCGCCTTCTTCGCTACGGCTTT
>JAGRHB010000405.1 GCA_020445245.1 Gammaproteobacteria bacterium | reverse complement strand
GCATCTGGCCAATGGCGGACCAACGGCGCCATTGCTCAGCAACAGCGATCCGGCCCGTTTCATCGATCTCGACTCCGGTATCACCAATCCATCAAGTCCGCTCCAGCTTGTGCTCGCCGATACAGACGCCGACGGGCAGACCGATCTGGTGTTCAGTGAGGCCAATGGCCACTGGCATGTGCGCAAGCGGGTTGGCCCGCGATCCGGGTTGCTGGTTTCGGTTAGCGATGGCCTGGGCAATACCTGGCGTCCGGAATATGCCTCGCTGACAAACTTCGCTGGCTACAGCTACAGCGGTACCGATGTAGCTGGTCAGCACCTGATGCGCGGTGGCGCACTGCATGTGGTCAGCAAGTACACGGCCAATGACGGCATCGGCGGTGAGTACACGATGAGTTATGCCTACGTGAACGGCCGGCTCGACCACCTCGGCCGGGGCTTCCTCGGCTTTGCAAAGCTTCGCGCAACCGATTCACGCTATGCCGCCATATACGGCGTCTCCGTGTATACGGAAACCGTGTATCGCCAGGACTTTCCCTATATCGGCCTGACTGATCTGGTGACGACCATGCGCAGCGATGGGCGCAAGATCAGCGTCGTCGATCCGGGCTGGGCGGTGAACACGCGTGCCGCAGCGGCCAGCGATCCGGCTGCCGACTACCACCTGGTTCTCATGAACAGGGAGACCGATGAGGATTACGAGACCGATCCGGATGGCGGGACGCTCGGCCAGCTGCTGCGGACCAGAACCACGATCCGGACCTTCAACACCAACCACGGTGTGCCGGTGACCGAAACGGTAATGGTCAGCTCGCCGGCCAGTCAGGCGGTGTCAACGACGATTACGGCCACGACGCTCGACGATTCGCTGCGCACCGGTCAGTACTGTCTGGGCTTGCCGAGCGTGGTACGTGTGACCAGGGACAACTCACAGACAGCGGCCTTGAGGCGCACCACGCGCTATATCTGGTCGGCAGACACCTGCCGCAAGGAGATGGAGGCTTCCGGTGAACCGGCGCCGCTGGCGGAGCGACTGCTGACCATGCAGATCTGGAACGAAAGCGGCCAGCTCGCCGAAGTCACCCGTACCGCAGCGGATTTCTCGCTGCCCGAGCGCAAGACGGTCTACACCTACGATGCCTGGGGCGACCGCCCGGTGACTGAAACAGCAGTGATCAACGGCCAGGCAAATCCGGTAATCAGGCGGGTCTGGCGTTACGGCCTCGATCTGTTGTCCAGCGAGACCAGCCCGCGGGGGTTGGTCACGAGCTGGCTGTGGGATGATTTCGGTCGCATGAAGCAGGAAACCCGTGCCGACGGCCCGGGAATGACCGTGCAGTATCTGCCCTGTGCCGGAGCCTGCTTTGCATCCCGTGGCGCATACCAGGTTCGCTCGACCCGCGGTGACGGTTTCTGGTCTGCCAGCATCAACGATGCCTGGGGCCGCTCGGTGGGCAGCGAATTCCCGCTCACCGGTGGCCAGACCAGCCGTCAGCTCACCGAATACGATGCACTCGGCCGGGTACAGCGACAGACCGTGCCCTATATCAACGGCGAGTCGCAGTACTGGGTGGACTATCGCCATGACATTGCCGGCCGCAAGAAGAGCGAAGACCGGCCGGTGGATGAGGCCGGAAGTGCCGTGGCCAGCACACGCTGGACCTACAGCCTGCTGACACAGACGGTGCGCGATGCGGAAAACCGGATCAGCACACAGAGCTTCGATGCTGAAGGCCGGCTGCTGTCGGTCAGCTCCCCGGCTGGCGGTACCACTTCCTGTGCCTACACGCCGTTCGGCGAGATCAGCACGCTCAGCGACGCCAGCGGCAATGTCACGACGCTGAACTACGACGAGCGAGGCCTGCAGACCAGCGTGGAGTCAGCTGATACTGGCCGGCGCAGCTCGGCCTGGAATGCTTTCGGCGAACTTGTCAGTCAGACCGACGCGCTCTCGCCGGCCAATACCATCAGCTTCAGCTACGATCAGCTCGGCCGGCTGGTTCAACGCAACGATCCCGATCAGGGGCCGACCATCTGGACTTTCAATACAGCGAGCGGGCCCTTGCTCGGCCTGGCGCAGCGGGTGACGGCACCGCTCGGCAACACTGCCGCCGGTTTTGTCGAGCAGTATGGCTACGATGCCCTCGGCCGCCGGACCTCGGTGGCCACCACCATCGATGGCACGACCTACGTCAC
>JAGRHB010000404.1 GCA_020445245.1 Gammaproteobacteria bacterium | reverse complement strand
CGGCGGCATCAACTGACCACCGGTGCTCGCAGCCGCCTCGACACCGGCGGCGAACTGTGGTGGAAACCCGGCGCGTTTCATCAACGGGATCGTGATCACGCCGGTCGACACCGTGTTGGCGATCGACGAGCCCGAGATGGTCCCGGTCAGTCCGGAGGCGACCACGGCGACCAGACCCGGGCCACCGACTACACGACCCGCAACGACGCGTGCCATCGCAACCACGAAATCACCGGCCCCTGAGCGGACCAGGAAGGCACCGAACAGGATGAACATGAACACGAACGAGACCGAGATCTGGGCGATGCTGCCAAACAGGGCATCGTCACCGTAGATGCTGCGAAACAACAGCGTCTCGAGGCTCAGTCCGGCGAACTTGAACACATTGTCGAGCCAGCCGCCCCACCCCACGACATAAGTGAGCGCCAGCACGATCAGCACCGGAATGACCGGGCCCGTGGTGCGCCGGGTCAGTTCGATCGCGGCGACGATGGTCACCACGGCAAGGCCCTTCTCCCAGTCACTCATGTGCACACCGCGCGCGTAGATGGCGTCTTCGGCACCGACGATCCACAGGGTCGCGCCGAGAAACACGATTCCGAGCAACAGGTCAAACAGCAGCCAGAATCTCGACCCGGCCATGTGTGTCGTGCGCACCGCTGGATAGAGCAGGACCGCCAGTGCACCGAGTCCGACAAAGTGCAGCGTGCTCTGCCACTGCGTCGAGAACAGCGTCGTAAAGTTCATCAGCAGGTGAAGGACAGCCACAGCCGCACCGATCCAGTAGACCCCGTGGCGTACCCATGGCTGTTGCCGCAGACCGAATTCGAGTGACCCGGCCTGCGGCGGCGTCGAACCTTCGTTCATGACTCAAGGCAGCCGCCGGGCGGCGGCCGCCGGAGCGGTCACTGGGCTATCAGGCGGGCGGGTATCGTCAGTCCCGCCTCTTTGAAGTAACGCGCTGCGCCGGGGTGCAGCGGCATCGGCAGACCGGCGATCGCCTTGTCCAGCGCCATTGCTGTCGTCGCCTTGTGGATCGCCTGCAGGAAACCCAGGTTCTCGTAGATCGTCTTGGTGATCATGTAGACGTCCTCGTCCGACACGTCGGCCCGCACCGCAAGGAAGTTGGGCTGGGCAATGGTCGTGATATCGGCCTCCTGGCCCGGATAGGTGCCGGCCGGAATCAGGTAGGGTGTCCACAGTTCCATCCCACCGTCCGCCTTTGCCGCCTGCTCCGGGGTGAAGGACAGCAGACGGACATCGCCACCGCGAGCAGCCAACAGTTTGGTCACCGCGCCGACCGGCACACCTGCCGGCGTGCCGATCAGATCGGCCTTGCCGTCCTGCATTGCACTGGCCAATGCACCGTAGCCGCCGTAGAAAAGCTCATAACGCTTGTCGATATCAATGCCGAGGTTGGCGAAGATGGTACGGCTGGAACCCAGCGAACCGGAGTTCTTCTTGCCGAACCCGGCAACGCTGCTGATCCCGTCCACGTCTGCAATCGTGCCGGTCTTCGCGTACTCGGCCTTGACCAGGAAATGCTCCACGTTCTGCCAAAGCATCGTGACAGCGCGCAGTCCGGTCTGCGGACCGTCGTTGGCCAATGGGCCCGTGCCTTTCCACGCGTAGGCGCCATACAGGCCCTGCAGGATCGCAAACTGGGTCTCGTTGTCGCGCAGCAGCTTGATGTTCTCGCCCGACCCGGCAGAACTGATCGCGGACATGTTGATCTTCTGCGTCGGCTGCAGCTTTACCTTGACCAGCGTCGACAGCGCGACGCCAACCGGATAGTAGGTCCCACCGGTACTCGCCGTCGCCATGAGGTAGTCGCCCTCGGCCACCGCCGTGGTCATCGAACCCATGCCGAACAGCGCGAACGCCGTGCCCAACAGAGTCTTGCGAATGGATGGTTTCATGTCATCTCCTCCCGAGTGTTTTCGTTATCGTGCAGACCTGAATCAACGCCGCCCCTGGCAGATTAGTCAAACAGGGTCCTGTAAAACGAGCCAATTTGCAGGGAAACCCCCATAACCCCGGTTTGCCGGCTGCCTTCACCGTCCTGTCTTGTGCGGACAATCCTCACGCGTGCATCGGCCGTAAATAATCAGGGAATGGTCGCTGATGGCGAAACCACGCCTGGCTGCGATGTCTTTCTGACATTTTTCGATGGTTTCATCGACGAACTCCTCGACCC
>JAGRHB010000403.1 GCA_020445245.1 Gammaproteobacteria bacterium | reverse complement strand
CGTTGTGGATGTTGTGCACGATCGCGGTGACCATGGACTCGATCATGTAACCGGTCTTGGGAGCACCCGTCGGTACCGCCGTGGCCTCGACCGGCGGGATGGCGATGCACACGCCGGCTGAATAGATGTTCGGATAGGTCGGGTTGCGCTGGTAGGGGTCAACGAACACGAAGCCACGGGGGTTGCACAGGCCTTCGACCTTGGCCACGGCATCGACACCCTTGAACGCGGGCAGCATCATCGAGAACTTGAATGGGATCTCATGGTCTTTGACCTTGTGGCCGGCGTTGTCGTATTCCTCGACGAACATCTTGCCTTCTTCGACCTTGGTCACCTTGGCGTTGGTGATCCACTTCATGTGGTGGTTGCGCATCTCGCTCTCGAGCATGCCCTGCGAATCACCGACGCCACCCAGACCGAGGTGCCCGATGTACGGCTCGGAGGTCACATAGGTCATCGGTACCCGGTCGCGCATTTTTCGCTTGCGCAGGTCGGCGTCCATGATGAACGCGAATTCGTAGGCCGGGCCGAAGCAGGAGGCGAACGGCATCGCACCGATCACCACGTGACCCGGGTCTTCGAGCAGCTGTTTGTACTTCTCGTATGCCGCCTCGGCATGATCGACCGAGCATACCGACGAGGTGTGTCCACCGTTCGGACCGGCACCCTCGACCTCTTCGAAAGCCAGCTTTGGGCCTGTGGCAATCACAAGATAGTCATACTGCAGGCTCTCACCGTCTTCGAACACCATGGTATTGGCGGCGGCATCGATCTTGTCGCAGCGCTTGCCAATGAAATTGATGCCCTTGCGCTCAAGGTGCGGCCGGATGTCGAACGTGATGCTGGCGCGGTCACGCCAACCTACCGCGACCCAGGGGTTGGACGGGACAAACTGGAAATAGTCACGCTCGTTGACGACCGTGATTTCGTGTTCGCTGCCAAGCTCGGCGCGCAATTCATACGCCGCGGGCATGCCGCCGGTGCCGGCGCCAAGTACAACGATGTGTGCCATTAATTTCTCCTCAAGAAGGCGGTTTGATGTTGCAGAAGCAACAAACTGCCCGGATACGGCTTGGGCTCGTCGTAGCTGCTCGATGCATCCTAAGGTTGACCAGGTCCTTGCGCGTGAGAAGCGAAAAGACCTGGAGCCGGCATATAGTTATGTCGTGGGTGCCGGTCAGTGCGACGCAGTATGGCACAAACAAAGGCCGCAAAGTGAAGGGCTAACTGGCGGGAATTTGGCCCAGATCAGGAAACTCCGCCGAAAAAAAACCGGCCACTGGGGCCGGTTTGGTCAAAAAAGGTGTCGTCGGTGGGTCAGAGGTCGCCGTTGACCCCGGCATCGACGATGCTATAGATGGTGTCACGCACCTGTTTGGCCAGAGGCTGCAGGTTCTCCGGCAGGTCGACGGCGTGCAGCATCATGTCCATGTTCATGGTGACGATCCAGCCCTTGCCGTTGCTGTCCTCGAGTACCGCCACGCGGCACGGCAGGAATCCCGCAAAGATGATGTCGAACTCGACCATCTGCTTGGCGATCACAGCGTCGCAGAACGCGAGGATGCGCATGTAGTTGGCATCCTGGCCCATCGACTTGACCTGCTCGGACAGTGGCAGATCGGCCACCAGCTTGAAATTCAACATGTTGGCACGCAGCTGCATCGAGGCGATGGCGTCGTCGACGCTCACGCCGTCCGAGATCTCGAAGCGCTGGATGCTGTTGCTGATCATCTGCTGCGCGATCGCCTTGTCGAAGGCGGGTGTCGCAATTTCGGTCTTGCTGCCCGCCTGGCCGACGCCGGACAGTCCGAATATCAGGGCAGCGGAAATGATGATTTTTCTCATGGAATACTTCCTCGTGGCATTTTCTGTTGGGGGTCGATATCGGCCGCGAAACCGTGGCAGACCTTCGCGAGAACCGGCTGGTGTGGAAGCCATTGTAGCCAAGGCCAACGGCGATACGATGCAATCGGGCTAAAGACGCCAGGCGTCCGGGGTTCTTCCATAAATCTTTCTGATCACTGCATTCGAAAGTTCTGCTGCCGCGGTGACCGTGGCACATGCTCAGCGCCGATAACCCTTGTGGGTTGCCAGGCGGCGCCACAGCCAGCCCTGAGGCCTGTCCACGCCGGTTTTCACATATTCCAGCGTATGCCGGTGCGATACGGTCCACTCCATGCGGGTAAAGGCACCACGGCTGCCA
>JAGRHB010000402.1 GCA_020445245.1 Gammaproteobacteria bacterium | reverse complement strand
AGCTGCGGCGAATCGCCAGTCACGCAGTGCGCGTGCGTCTCAATGAAGGTGACGCCTTGTTCGAGCAGGGTGATCCGGCAAAGCGTTTCTATCTTGCCCTCAGCGGGCAGATCAAGTTGTTCCGCCTGTCACCCGCAGGCAATGAGAAGGTCATTGATATCGTGGGCCCGGGCAGTACCTTCGGCGAGGCCCTGATGTTTCTCGAACGACCCCATTACCCGGTGGGTGCCCAGGCGTTACAGGCCACCGAGGTCCTGAGTTTCGATGCACTGGATTTCGCCGATATGCTCAAAGGGTCGGTGGAGACCTGTTTCGTCATGCTTGGCAGCATGAGTCAGCGCCTGCGCATGCAACTGCGTGAAATCGACGAGCTGAGTCTGCACAGCGCCACCTGCCGGGTTGCCTCCTATCTGCTCAAACAGGCGCCGGTTGACAGCGACGTCTTCGAGTTGCCTGTTGCCAAGCAGGTGGTGGCTTCACGCCTTTCGGTCAAGCCCGAGACGTTCTCCAGGATCATCAAGAGTCTGAGTGACGATCGTGTGATCCAGATCGCCGGCAGTCGGGTGACCATCCTCGATCGAGCCGCGCTGGACGTGGTTGCCGAGACCTGCGCCGCGGTACGCGACGACTACTGAACGACAGATCTATGGAGCGGGCGCGTGGCCGACGGATGTCGTGCCACCGGTTCTTGCAGTTCAGCCGCCCAGTGCCGACATGGGCCGCAGGATAGCGGTCGGGGCGCCGAGAAAATCATGGCGCTGCGGTTTTCTCGCGATCCCCTCCAGGATCGCCGCCTGAAGTTCGGCATCGCTCGCGCCAGCACGCAGCATCTCACCCAGGGCCACCTTGTTTTCCTGGCCGAGACACAGGTAGAGATCACCGTTGACGCTCAGCCGGACGCGGTTGCAGGTGTCGCAGAAATGCTGAGACTGCGGGGTGATGAAACCGACCCGCAGGTCGCTGTCGTCGATCTGGAAATAACGCGCCGGGCCGCTGCCCTGCATCGCCGTGGGGCTGAGGCTGAAGCGGCTGCGCAGCTGCTGCTCGATCTCTGCCAGCGGCATGTAGTGATCCTGTGCGCGCTGTCCGCCTGCACCAACCGGCATGGCCTCGATGAAGCGCAGGGTCAGCCCCTTGGACAGGCAGAAGTCGACCATCGCATTGGCTTCGTGGTCATTGAGGCCGCGCATCGCAACCATGTTGATCTTGATCGGTGCGAAGCCGGCGTCGCGCGCGGCTTCGATCCCGGCCATGACCCGTGCCAGGTCGCCACCGGTGAGTTGTTTGAACGTGGCGGGGTCCAGCGAGTCAAGACTGATGTTGAGACGTGTCACCCCCGCCGCCTTGAGGTCGTGGGCGAAGGTTCCCAGGCGCGAGGCGTTGGTGCTGAGCGAGAGATCTTCGATGCCCGAAAGGGCGCTGATACGGCGCACGATATCGGTCAGTTCCGCACGTACCAGTGGCTCGCCACCGGTCAGCCGCACATGGTTGACCCCCAGCCCGGTGAATGCGGCGACCACCCGTGCCAGTTCCTGTGGGTTCAGCCAGGCATCCGGGGTCTCGAAATCACGATGTGAGCGCGGCAGGCAATAGGTGCAGCGGAAGTCACAGCGATCGGTCACCGAGACACGGAGATAGTGAATACGCCTGCCAAACTGATCCTGCATGGAACGTCGCTCCGACAAAAATCGTGTCCAGTTGACTATGGTCAATAGCCCAAAAAACAAACTTGATATTAGTCAAGTCTATGTGCTGGGCCCGCGTCTAGGCTTTGAGATCCCGAAAGCGGACAGACGGCAGTCTGGCGAACGCAATGACAACAATCAATACCGCAAGACGGGCTTTTTTGAGAGGCGGGGCAGATCAGGTCGAACATCGCGTGCCGTGGGCGGTTGCCGCGTTCACCGAGGTGTGTCGACGTTGCGATGACTGCATCAAGGCCTGCAAAGAGTCGGTCCTGGTCGTCGGCGATGGCGGTTTCCCCACGGTGGATTTCAGCCGCGGCGCCTGTACGTTTTGTGCCGACTGCGTGGGTGCGTGTGAGCACGGTGCGCTGGACCCGGGATTGGCGCAGCCATGGTCACTGAAGGCGCACGTGGCCGAGTCCTGCCTGAGCATGCGCGGTATCACCTGTCGTGCCTGCGGCGACGCCTGCACCGCTCGCGCCATCCGTTTTCTGCTACAGACCGGGGGGCGCGCAGTCCC
>JAGRHB010000401.1 GCA_020445245.1 Gammaproteobacteria bacterium | reverse complement strand
GGCAACCAGAACCTTCAGCAGCAGCGTGTCGAGGTACACAAGCTCAACGCGATGGTGGCCTTGGCCGAGGCGGTAACCTGCCGCCGCCGCGTGCTGCTCGGATACTTCGGTGAAACGCTCGCGAAAGACTGCGGCAATTGTGATGTATGCACCGATCCACCGGCCAGGTTCGACGCCACCGTGGATGCGCAAAAGGCCCTGTCATGCGTGTACCGCGTGGAGCAGCGCTTCGGCATCAAACACGTCATCGACGTGCTGCGCGGTGCCGATACCGAGCGCATCCACAGCCTGGGCCACGATCGGCTGTCGACCTACGGCATCGGCGGCGACAAGAGCGAGCAGGAGTGGACATCGATCATCCGCCAGCTGATCCACCACGGCTACCTGGAGCAGGACATCGCCAATTACTCGGTGCTCAAATTGACACCGACAGCACGTCCGCTGCTCAAGGGCGAGCTGCGGCTGGACCTGGCCAAACCACGCATCAAGGAAGTCGGCAGCAAGACGAAACGGCCAAGGACGGACGCGCACGGACCCTATGACGAGACGCTGTTCGACGAGTTGCGCCGGCTGCGCAAGGCGCTGGCCGATGCCGAAGGCAAGCCACCGTACATCGTTTTCGGTGATGCGACCCTGGTGCAGATGGCGCGCGACAAGCCGCTGTCCGAACAGGACCTGCTGGCGATCAGTGGTGTCGGGCAGCACAAGCTCGACAAGTACGGTGATGACTTCCTCGATGCGATCGCCGAATACTGCGTCGCCAACGGTGAGCGGGGCGGGGCGTTGGACCCGGCGCTGCGCGACACCTGGCAACTGTGTCAGCAGGGTCTGGACCTGGATGCCATCGCCAGTCGGCGTGGCCAGACGCTCGCCGAGACCGTGGCCCAATTGCTCAAGTTGATCGATGCCGGCCAGCCGGTTGCACCCGAGCGCCTGATCGCGAAGAAGAAATACGCATTGATCGAGGGTGTGCTGCAGGATTTCGGTACCGGGGCGGACTGGCAGGTGTTGCGCGACGCCCTGCCGCCGCTAATCGCCGATCATGAAATACGGCTGGTCCGGGCGGGCTGGTAAGCAACGGTTACCTGGGCCGGTCGTCGATCAGCGTTTGCGCGCCAGGGTCAGGCCATCGGCCACCGGCAGCATCGACAGATCGATGCGTTCGTCATTCAGCAGGCGTTTGTTGAATGCCCGCAGCGCGAGGGTGTCGGCATCCTGGTCGCCGGGGTCGGCAACCCGCCCTGACCACAGCACGTTGTCGACCAGGATCAGTCCGCCCGGGCGCAGCAGCCGCAGGCAGGCCTCGTAGTAGTCGGTATAGGCGGTCTTGTCGGCATCGATGAACGCCATGTCATAGCATCCCGCATCCCCGGCGGCCAGTCGTGCCTGCAGCGTATCCATGGCCGGTGCCAGCACCAGTTCGATGCGCCTGGCGACGCCGGCCTCCACCCAGTAGCGGCGCGCGATATCCGTCCACTCCTCGCTGACGTCACAGGCCAGCAGACGCCCGTCCTGCGGCAGCGCCTGTGCCACGCACAACGCGCTGTAGCCGGTGAATACACCGATCTCGATTACCTGCCGTGCGCCGATCAGGCGTGCCAGCAGGGCCATGTACTGCCCCTGTTCGGGCGCGATCTGCATTCGCGACAGCGGCAGCCCCGCCGTTTCTTCGCGCAGCCGCCGCGCCACGTCCGGCTCACGCAGCGAGTTGTGCAGCAGGTAATCGTAGACCTGTGGCGCCAGGCCTAGACTCTTGTTGCTCATTGCTGCCAGCCCTGTTGCATCCGGAACAGGTCCAGCTGCCGTTGCTGCTGCAACTGAAACCGCCACTGCTGATTGATCGCATCCGGGCCCGGTCGCATTCCTGGCCCGGGTATCGCGGCCGGTTTTCGGTTGCGCCATAGAAACTCCTGCCGCTGACGCTCCTGCAACAACCGCTGGTCAGTCTGTTGCTGCAGATCGCGCCCCTGCCGCGCTGATGCCTGCGCTGTTGATGGCTGCAATGCGCCTGGTGGATACAGCGACTTGGGCTGCTGCATCTGGCGTAGCGCCTGTGCGCTCTGGGTGTTGAGCTGGTCCAACGGGGCCGGATTGGCCGGCAGCGGGTCTGCCGCTGCATTGACCGCCGCCCATGCCGCCGCAAACAGGGCCGACACGCAGACACGATGTCGGGACCTGTTGATCACCGCCGCGACGGCCCTTTGGCAATCCAATG
>JAGRHB010000400.1 GCA_020445245.1 Gammaproteobacteria bacterium | reverse complement strand
AGCGTGTTCTTCGAAGAGACCGAGACCCTGGTCGTGCTCCAGGGAGGTGTACCGCAGCCGGCCACGGTGCAACCTTTCCCTGGCACCGAAGAGGAGGTGTACCGCGCGCTGGTAATGGGTACACGTGACTATGTGACGAAGAATGGTTTCTCTTCGGTGGTGCTCGGTCTGTCCGGCGGCATCGATTCCGCGTTGACCCTGGCGATTGCCGTTGACGCCCTGGGTGCGGACAATGTCGAGGTGGTATCGATGCCGTCGCGTTACACCGCCGATATCAGCAACGCCGATGCGGCCCGCCAGGCAGAGACAATGGGAGTGGCCCACCAGGTGATTCCGATCGAGCCGGCGTTCAGTGCCTTTCTCGAAATGCTGTCGGATACCTTCGTCGAAACGGTGCCGGATGTCACCGAGGAGAACATCCAGGCGCGCTGCCGCGGCATCATCCTGATGGCGATCAGCAACAAGCGCGGGCGCATGCTGCTGACCACCGGCAACAAGAGCGAGATGTCGGTTGGTTATGCGACGCTTTACGGTGACATGGCCGGTGGCTTCGCACCATTGAAGGACGTGCCCAAACTTCTGGTGTATCGTCTGGCGCGTTGGTGCAATCGGAATGGCGAGGTGATACCGCAGCGGGTGATCGATCGACCACCATCGGCCGAGTTACGGCCAGGGCAGAAGGATTCCGACAGTTTGCCGGACTACGAGATCCTCGATGCGATCATCGCGCGTTACGTCGAACAGGACGAATCAATCGATGAGATCGTCGCCGCCGGCTATCCGAAGGCGGTTGTGCAGCGTGTAGCGCGGCTCGTCGATCGCAACGAATACAAGCGCCGTCAGGCACCGCCCGGTGTCAAAATCACGCGGCGGTCCTATGGACGTGACCGCAGGTATCCCATCGTTAATGGATTCTGACTAAAATTACGCGCTTTGGTGCTGTCACCGGAGTGAACACTGATCTGGGGGAGTTTTTGATGAAGAAGGTCGAAGCGATTATCAAGCCATTCAAACTGGATGACGTACGCGAGAGCCTGTCGAACATCGGCGTCACCGGCATGACGGCGATCGAGGTAAAGGGCTTTGGGCGCCAGAAGGGGCACACCGAGCTGTATCGTGGTGCCGAATACGTGGTCGACTTCCTGCCGAAGCTGAAGATCGAGGTGGTGATCGCCGATGACCAGGTCGATGCCTGTATCGAGGCCATCACCAGCGCCGCGCGTACCGGCAAGATTGGTGACGGCAAGATCTTCGTGATGGATGTGGGCAAGATCGTGCGTATCCGGACCGGTGAGCAGGACAACGACGCCATCTGAACGGCGCAGTGTCCGTGTCGTGAAAAGGCCCCGCGTGCGGGGCCTTCGTATTTGTTGCGTGGCTCGCTGCCGATCAGTTTTTGTCGAGTTCGAAGAACTCCCAGACTTCCTGTCCCAGCGGCTTTTCTTCGAGGATCTGAGGATCGGGGATCAGGCTGCCGTTGTCTTCGTTGAGTGCCAGTACGCGCTGGGTGTCAGTCGCCAGTTCATCCATGCCGAGGGCCGTGTAGGCCGAGATCATCAGTTCCAGTGCGTCACGCAGTGCCGGCGTGCGTTGGTAGTTCTGGACCACGAACTCAGCGCGGTTTGCCGCCGCGAGATAGGCCCCGCGACGCATGTAGAACTGCGCGACCTTGACCTCCAGGCGTGCCAGGTTGTTGCGCAGGTAGAGCATGCGCTGCGCAGCATCGACGTTGTATTCGCTGTTCGGGAACAGCCTCAGCAACTCGGCGAAGTCCTTGTAGGAGTCGAGGGCTGCCCCGGGATCACGTTGCGAGGTGTCGGTCGGCAGGAAGCGGTCGAGAAAGCCCAGGCTGCGGTTGAAGTTGACCAGTCCGCGCAGGTAGTAGGCGTACGCGGTAGAGGGATGCTGCGGGTGCAGCTTGATGAAACGGTCGGCGGCAGCGAGGGCGGATTCCGGCTGGGAATCCTTGTAATAGGCATAGGCGACGTTGAGTTGCGCCTGGTGTGCATACTTGCCGAAAGGATAGCGTGACTCGAGGATCTCGTAGTACTTGATCGCCTTCTCGTAGTTGCCGCTGTGCATCTCGTCGGTTGCCTCGGTAAACAGCTTTTGCTGGCTCCAGCCGAGCGTCTCGTCCTTTTCCTTGAATAGGGAGCAGCCCGACAACAGGAGGGCGGCGAGCAAAACTGACCAGACGGTGCGCGACATGGGTGATAATC
>JAGRHB010000399.1 GCA_020445245.1 Gammaproteobacteria bacterium | reverse complement strand
CGACGATCAGGCTGGAGTCGAGCCCACCTGACAGCAGGACACCGACCGGGACGTCCGAGATCAGGCGGCGTTCCACTGCTTTGCGCAGGGCGCCAAGCGTTGCCTCCTGCCAGTCCTCGTATCCCATCGACTTGTCGTCACCCTGCGGGCCATAGTGCAGGCGCCAGTAGCAGTGATCGCGGCTGCGGCCATCGGCGTCGATCACACGTACGGTCGCCGGCGGCAGCTTGCGCACCCCCCGGATCATTGTGTGGGGTGCAGGGACCACCGCGTGGAAGGACATGTAGTGATGCAGTGCAATCGGGTCAATCGTCGTGTCGATGCCGTCGGTGGCCAGCAGGGCCGGCAGCGTCGAGGCGAAGCGCAGTGCGCCCGGGATCTCGGTGTAGTACAGCGGCTTGATGCCAAGACGATCCCTGGCGAGGACTACGCGGCCGGAGTCGCGCTCCCAGATCGCAAACGCGAACATGCCCTGGAGGTGGTCGACGCAATCCGTGCCCCAGGCGGCGTAGGCCTTGAGAATGACCTCCGTATCGCCTTCCGAAAAGAAATGGTAACCAAGTGCACGCAACCGGGTCCGCAGGTCGCGGAAATTGTAGATACAGCCGTTGAACACGATGCCCAGGCCGAGTTCGTTGTCGATCATCGGCTGCTGGGCGTGTTCGCTCAGATCGAGGATCTTCAGGCGCCGGTGACCAACGGCCAGGCGTCCGGCCTGAAAGATACCGCTGCCGTCCGGGCCGCGAGGGAAGAGGACACGATTCATTCGTGTCACGGAATCGATCGACGGCATACCGCCGTCGAAGCGGATCTCGCCGCAGATACCACACATAAGCAATTGCTTTATTTACTAAAAACAATTGGAAGCCTAAACAATGCGCGTGCCAGATTCAATTTTCCGGGCACCACAGGAACAGCGCGGGGCACTGCGCGCGACGATACTCGCGGGTGATTCAGCCGTTGCTGATCTGCAATCCGAGTGCGTCGGCAAGGCGCTGGGAGAGCTCCCGCGCCAGCAGATCGGTGTCATCATCGATGGCAAGCTGCCGTGTGCTGGTGACCTCGAGGCCGGCATGGCCGCAGGGATTGATGCGTCGGAACGGCTCCAGGTCATTGCTGACGTTCAGCGCCAGTCCGTGATAGGTAAAACCGCGGCGCACGCGAAGGCCGAGCGACGCGATCTTCCTGCCATACACGTACACCCCGGGCGCATCAGGGCGCGCCTGTGCCTCGATGCCGCGTGCGCCCAGCAGGTCGATGATCGCCTGCTCGATGATGCTGACCAGTCCACGGATGCCGACCCCTGCGTCACGCAGCGAGACCAGCAGGTAGATCACCAGCTGGCCGGGGCCGTGATAGGTAACCTGGCCACCGCGGTCGGTCTGCACGACGGGGATCTCGCCCGGCGCCAGCAGATGTTCGGCCTTGCCGGCCTGGCCCTGGGTGAATACCGCGGGGTGTTCGACGATCCACAGCTCGGAGGGTGTCCCGGGGGTACGCGCATCGGTGAAGGCGCGCATTGCCTCCCAGGTCGGCAGGTAGTCGCGCAGCCCGAGTCGGCGCACGATGAGCGGTTTCGGCGTCGACGGACTCAAAGGCGCATCAGTACCTTGTCGTGTGCGGTGAGGTCGTCGTAGATCGCATCGAGCTGGGCACGGCTGCTGGCCTCGATGACGATGCTGACGGAGACATACTTGCCGCCACTGCTCACCCGCGTGTGCATGCTGCCCTCCTGGATGGCGTCACAGTGCCGGCGGATGATCTCGATCACGACCTCGTGAAAGCGCCCGTCGTCGATCCCCATGGCCTTGATCTGGAAGGCACAGGGAAACTGCAGGCCGGGTGCCTGTCCGCTGTTCTGTGGATCGTCAGTTGTCATGGCAATCCTCGCCCTGGCGCAGCCGTACCTTGCACGCCTGGAACAGGGCGTCCATGCGGTGCCACAGCGGCCCGGGCACGCCGTTGCCGACCTGTCTGCCGTTCAGCCGAACCACGGCGGCGATCTCGCGGGTAGAGCTGGTGAGCCAGATCTCGTCCGCCTGCTCCAGCTCGGCTACACCAATCGACGCCTGTGCGTAAGGCAAGCCTGCCTCCTGGGCGAGTTCCAGGACCAGGTCACGGGTGATTCCCGACAGCAGCTCGGTGCCCTCGGGCGGGGTGATCAGCAGCCCTTCGTGGACGATGAACAGATTACTGGCGGTGCCTTCCATTGCAGTGCCGTCACGCACCAGGATC
>JAGRHB010000003.1:25243-32156 GCA_020445245.1 Gammaproteobacteria bacterium | reverse complement strand
ACAGTGAATACCAGGATGGTAAGAAACCCGAATACGATGCCCATGCCAAGAAACATGAGCCCCAGACCCTCAAGCAACAGATTGGTATCCATGCACCATCCCCCCAGTATCATTTTCTGAACGCCGTCTGGCGCAGCACCGTCACCGCCACTATTGATAATTTCCACCGGCGGGCGGATTAAGGACGGCTCATTCTAATGGAAGAATCTCCTCGACTGGTATTGAGAGAATCAATTGCCATACCCTGGTTCTGGCCCATCAGCGCTGTCTGATAGACTGATATTCCACTCCGATTCGGGAAGCACCTCGTGAAGCAGCTGGTTCTGGCATCCACCTCGCCATTTCGCAAGTCCCTGCTCGAAAAGCTCGCGGTATCTTTCATCACCGAGGCCCCGCACACCGATGAAACACCCCATGCGGATGAGCCACCGGAGAGGCTGGTGCGGCGTCTGGCCGAGGCCAAGGCACGCGATGTGGCATCGCGGCATCCCAACGCCCTGATCATCGGGTCGGACCAGGTCGCCTGTGTCGAAGGGCGGGTCCAGGGTAAGCCGGGCAGTCGGGACAACGCCATCGCCCAGCTGTCGCAGGCCTCGGGCCGGGCCGTGAACTTCTTTACCGGCTTGTGCCTGCTGGACAGCGCAACCGGCCAGGTACAGGCAACGGTCGAGCCGTTCACAGTGCATTTTCGATCGCTCGCGCGCGACCAGATCGAGCGTTACGTGGATCACGAGCGGCCATTTGACTGCGCCGGCAGTTTCAAGTCTGAGGGATACGGCATCACGCTTTTTTCGGCGCTCGAAGGACGCGACCCGAATTCATTGATCGGCCTGCCGCTGATTGCACTGGTCGAGATGCTGGAAAAGGTGGGGGTCGCGCTTCCCTAGCCGGTTTCCGACTGCAGGAACGCTTCGAACATCATTACCGACCAAAGCGGCGAACTGAGGTCACGTATCCCACGTTCGTGCTCGGCAAACAAACGATTGAGCCGGGCGCGGTCAAACACGCCACTGTCCATCAATGCCTCACTGGCGAGCGCATTGTGCAAACGGTCGCGCAATGGCCCGCGAAACCATTGCGCCAGCGGGACCGCGAAGCCCCGCTTGGGCCGGTACAGGATGTCTTGTGGCAGATACGGCTCCATGGCTCTCTTCAGGATGTACTTACCCTCTTCACCGCGGCGCTTGAACGCAGTCGGCAGGGAAGAGGCCCATTCGACCAGCTTATGATCAAGTAGAGGCACCCGGACCTCGATCGAGTGCGCCATGCTGGCACGATCGACCTTGGTCAGGATGTCGCCCGGCAGATAGGTCTTCAGATCCAGATACTGGACCAGCGACAGCGGATCATCGGTCGGGGCCGCGGCGGCATATCCACGCAGCACCTCCACCGCCTCGTAACCCTGCAGGTTGCGGCGAAAAGTGTCGCTGTACAGCGTCATGCGCATGTCGCGTTTCATGACCGCATTGGTGTCGCAAAAGCCCGCAACCGGATCCTGGCCCATCGAAATCAGCCCCTGGCGCCGGCGCAGTATGCCCGGCAGCAGCGGCGTATCGGGATACACCCCGCCCACGGCACCGAGCAAGCGGCGCAACACCCCCGGCATCCTCGCCTTGGCGGAAAGGTCTTTCAGATGCTCGGCGTAACGGCGGTAACCGGCAAAACTCTCGTCGCCACCGTCACCCGACAGCACCACAGTGACGTTTTTTCGCGCCAGTTCGCAAACCCTGTAGGTTGGCATCGCCGAGCTGTCGGCAAACGGCTCGTCGTAGAGTCCGGGTAACAGATCGACCAGTGAATCGTCGTTCGGGTCCACGGCCCCCACACGGTGACGACAACCGAATTTGTCCGCGACTGCCGCGGCGTACTCCGCCTCGTTGTACTCTGCCTCCCCAAAGGCGATCGAGCATGTGTTGACGGCGTCCTGGCTGATGTCCGCCATCATGGCAACGACGCTGCTGGAGTCGACGCCACCGGAGAGGAAGGCGCCCAATGGCACCTCGGCGATCAGCCGGATCCCGACCGCCTCTCGCAGCTGTCTGCGAAGCTCGTCGATGGCATCTTCGAACGAGGGGTCGACAGCCGGTCGGTCGAAAGGCACGTCCCAGTAGGCGGATTGCCGGAGCGTCGCCGCGCCGCGCCTGACGGTCATTGTGTGTCCGGGCCGCAGCTTGTGGGTATTGCAAAAGATGCTGCGCGGCTCGGGGATGTAGCCCAACGCGAAGTACTCTTCGACCGCCTGCGCGTCGATTGCCCGGTCCAGCGCGGGATGGGCTTTCAGGGCCTTCAGCTCCGAGGCGAAGATCAGACTGCCGTCGCCCAGCATCGAATAATAGAGCGGCTTGATCCCGAGACGGTCGCGTGCCAGAAACAGCACCTCACTGTTGCGATCCCACAGGGCAAACGCGAACATGCCGCGGAACCGCTGGACGCACGCCTCGCCCCACGCCTCCCAGGCATGCACAATGACCTCGGTGTCGCAGTGGGTGCGGAAGACGTGGCCAAGCGCCGACAGCTCGCGTGCCAGCTCGGCAAAATTGTAGATCTCGCCGTTGTACACAACCACGACAGACCGGTCCTCGTTGAACAGCGGCTGCTGTCCGCCCGACAGGTCAATGATCGACAGGCGACGATGCGCCAGTCCGATCCCAGGCTCCAGATGCACGCCGCCTTCGTCCGGTCCACGATGGAACTGACTCTGGTTCAGTCGTTCGAGCAGCGCACCATCTATCTCACGCCTTTCCCCGGTATCGAATATGCCGACCAAACCACACATAGGTCATTCCATCACTCGGTGATGCCAAGAGAGGTGTCGATTGCCCTGTCGATCTGCGGCGCCATGTTGCGCGCAAACGCGGCGAGCCTTTTTGCCGCCTCGTCCTCTTCCCGCGCATCGAGTGGTGTGGTGATCGCGATCCAGGCCCCGTCCGCTCTGCCCGGGTAAAGCCGCGCCAGTGCCTCCCGGGCCTTGCCTTCGTAGCGATTGCTGAGGCTGTGCCCGGCAACCCGATACCACTGCCATACCAGGTGTTCTGTCGTTGTCGCACCCTGCTTGACGATCGCCCGCTCGCGATTGACGGTCACCTGGCGATCGCCCATATCCACAGCCTCTGAGCCGAGGCCGGTCTGCCGCACCATTTCAGTCGATATCCTGTTGTCCTGGTTGATCGCCTCGGCACCCTGGCGCTGTTGCGGGAACAGGACGACATAGAGCTGGACCTGGCCCATGCCATTGGCGTACCGGGCCTCGATGACGTGCGGCGTCGGCTGATGCGCCGACGACCAGGCAACCGGATCCTGCTGCAGGACCCACCCGCCAATTCCCGGCGGCGGCATCAGCGGCTGCACCACCTGACTATCGATGCCCGCAGCCTTGTGCGTACTCCAAACCGTTCCTGCGGCAGCCAGGATGGCGATCAACGCAGTGATCCAGACATGACGTCCCACCCTCTCTTCACTCATTTCCCTCGGCGGCAGCACCACCTCGGGGGGGGTATCGTGCTCTTGCCAGATCGACCCAATCCAGAACAGAACGAACATCACCACGCCAAAAAACACCCACCCATAGATCAGGTGATCGACACCCGTTGCATATTCCATGCTGCTCAGATGCCCGATCATCACGATCATGTAGGCACGTACGCCGTTGGCAATCACCGGCACCACGATCGACAGGACGATGAAGAGCAGTCTTTTCCACAGGGTGTGATAGGTGATGTAGGCATACATCACGCCGAGCGTCGCGGACGCAATCAGGTAACGCACGCCGCTGCAGGCCTCGACCACCGACCAGTTTCCCGAGGGCAACGAGAACCACAGACCATCCCGGTACACGGGAATACCGGTAAGGCGCAACGCCTCCACGGTGAAAGTGGCCGTGAATTCCATCATCGGCGGAACCAGGTCCTCCCCCATTGGCACCGCGAAGAACAGAAACAGCAACGGGAATGCGAGAAACTTCGATACCTGCCAGCCCAACAGGCTTGCCAGTGATGTGACCACGATACCGACGAAGGCGAGCTGCTCCACCACCTGCACGCCGGTCAGGCGCGCAAGCGCCCACACCGCCAGGCCGGCGAAAACGAGCACGAGGAAAGCGGGGGTCGGCTGCGGCGAAAACGCGGCCAGATGCCGGCGCTTCTGCCACAGCAGCCAGAGCGAGATCGGCAGAATCAGAAACCCGTGCGTATAGGTCTCGAAGTTGTACCAGATATACGCCATGCCCTGGGCCGTGGACCAGAACAGCGCGAGCATGATCAGAAATGTCGTTACGCACGCTGTAAGGCTGCTGCGCCAGCGTGGCCCTATCCCGCTCGCCAATTCAATCACGCGGACACTTCCCCGGATTTCCTACCCATGCAGTAATCACCGTTCACGAGGCCCTGGCGCTGCCATGAGCCAGACGCTGCAATTGCGGCCAATACAGGACTTCGTCCATACGACCCCAGGCGAAATCATCGAGCAGCCTGCTCAGCCGCGGCTGCATTCGCTCCAGGTTGAGGTAGTGGCGGAACCTTGTTTTGACGTCAATGCCCTGCTGCCGCGGCTGCTCCGGGTCGATCTCCCAGGGATGGAAATAGAATATCGCCGCCTCCTGGTCGATCTTGTTGACCCTGCGCATCGCCCAACGCATCCCCGCATACGGCACGAGGCGAAACCAGCCACCGCCACCGCAGGGGAGGTTCCTGTTGCCAAGCCGCACCGTGGTCACCGGAAACTCGAGGAAATCGTCATTGCCCGGTGAAAACGCAAACCGTGGCGCGTCCGGCATCCCATAGAGGTCGTGCTTGATCGGATAAATGCTGGAACTGTAGCGGTGCCCGGTTTCCTGCAGCAGTTCGAGGGCCCAGAGATTGTTGGCACCGATCGAATAACTCGCCGCCCGATAGCCGATCACTTCCTGCCCGGAGACATCCTCCAGCAGCGCCTTGGTCCGCAGGATATCCTGCCGAAACTCTGCCGGCTGCTGCTGGGTCACCCGGACATGCGACCAGCCATGACTGGCCAGTTCGTGGCCCTGCCCAACGATCCGCTTGATCATATCCGGGTAGCGCTCGGTGACCCATCCCAGGGTAAAGAACGTCGCCTTGACACCGTGGCTGTCGAACAGTTCGAGAATGCGGTCCACATTGCGTTCCACACGACATTCCCGATCATCCCAGGAATCACGCCCGACATAACGCTCGAATGCCGAGACCTGGAAGTAGTCTTCCACGTCGACAGTCATCACATTGGTCAGCTGCGGCATGGCAAACGCCAATCAGGCCGCCTCGGCCCGTGAACCGGCCCAAGCGAGCAGCGTATCGGCGATGCGCTCGGCAGCCTGGCCATCCCACAATTCGGGGACCCTGCCGGATTTTCCACCGCTGGCCATCACGTCATCGAAACAGGCCCTGATCTTGGCGGGATCGGTGCCGACGATGGTGTTGGTCCCCTGTTCGACAGTAATCGGACGCTCGGTGTTCTCGCGCAGCGTTACGCAGGGAATTCCGAGCGCCGTGGTTTCTTCCTGCAATCCCCCCGAATCGGTCAGGACGATGCGCGCCTTAGCCATCAGACCCAGCAACTGCAGATAGCCGAGCGGGTCGGTCAGTGCAATACGGCTCGCTGCCAGCACAGGGCTCAACCCGGCATCCGCGATACGGCCACGCGTCCGCGGGTGAATCGGAAACACTAGCGGCAGACGCTCGCTCAGTTGCGCCAGCACCTCCAGCAGGCGGCGCAACACCACCGGATCGTCCACATTCGATGGACGGTGCAGTGTCAGGACACCGAACCCGGCCGGATCACCGGCAAACCCGGCGATGCCGCCCAGCGTCTCCCCGGCCGGTACGGCGCGCTCACGGTTGGCCAGCAGGGTATCGATCATGACGTTGCCGACGAAATGTATCCGGTCCGCCGCTATACCCTCGCGCATCAGATTGGTCGCACCATCTGCCTCAGTGGTAAACAACAGATCGGAGATCTGGTCGGTCAGCACCCTGTTGATCTCTTCCGGCATACCGCGGTCGCCGCTTCGCAGACCCGCCTCGACATGCACCACCGCAATGCCCTTCTTGGTTGCCACGAGTGCACAGGCGATGGTCGAATTGACATCGCCCACCACCAGCACGACATCCGGTTGAAGGTCATCCAGTACCGGCTCGAAGCGCCGCATGATCTCGGCTGTCTGCACCGCATGGCTGCCCGAACCGACGCCGAGGTCGATATCCGGCTCCGGGATATGCAACTGGCGAAAGAAGGCGTCTTTCATCGCTTCGTCGTAGTGCTGACCGGTGTGCACCAGGCGTGCGTCGAATCGATCCGGCCTGGCGCGGAATACGCGCATCAGCGGCGCGATCTTCATGAAGTTGGGACGCGCACCGACGATGCATAACAGCCGCAGCGGACGGTCAGAGCGCGTCATCTTCGTCTTCCGCGTCCATTTGCAACATGATCGCTTGTTTCACCAGGCGCCGGGTCCTCGCCAGCGTGCTGCGCAGTTGCTGAATCTCCTGTTCGAGCAGCGCCACACGGCCTTCCAGGTCCGCCGGTCGATCGGCATTGGCGCGTGCATGGTGTGCCGCGGTGCCGTTGCCGGTGCCGGACGAATTCCTCGAAGCACCATCTCCACGGCCGATTTCCTGTGTCATTTCCTCGACGACCGTCAGCACATGGGTGTCGTTCAGTTCATGCAGCTCTTCGAGCGAACCGAACAGCATCAGGCGGTCACACAGGGTGTTGACACGGCGCGGGACCCCACCGGTCGAGGCGAAAATGGCGTCGAATGCGGCGTCGCTGATTGCAGGGTCTTTCTGCCACCCTACGAGGGCAAGGCGGTGCTCGACATACGCCTGAAGCTCCTGACGATCGAGAGGCCGCAGGTGATACCCGGCGATGATCCGCTGGCGCACCTGCTCCATGCCGGGGCCCT
>JAGRHB010000003.1:0-25233 GCA_020445245.1 Gammaproteobacteria bacterium | reverse complement strand
GTCTGCTTCAGCTCCAGTTGCCCGAGCAGGAAGCTCTGCAACAGCGCCTGACCATCCTCCTGGTAGTTGGACAGCATGCGCAACTCCTCGATGGCGCGCTGTGACAGATTCTGCGCCTCATCCACGACCAGCAACACGCGCCGCCCCTCGGCCCTGCGCGCGCGAAAAAACACCTCCAGGTTGCGTAACAGTGCCGCCTTGGAGAGATTTTCGTGGGCCAGCCCGAAGGCCGCACTGATCATCCGCAGTACATCATCTTCGTTGATCTGAGTGGAGACAAGCTGCGCTGCCACGACATTGTCGTCATGCAGTTCGTTGAACAGGTTGCTGACCAGCATGGTCTTGCCTGTGCCGATGCCGCCGGTGATGACAATAAAACCTTCACCCTGCCGCAAGCCGTAGCGCAGATACGCCATCGCACGGTTGTGCCCGGAGCTGTTGAAAAAGAAGCGCGCATCGGGGCTCAACTGAAACGGCTTGCCTGAGAAGCGGTAGAAATTCTCGTACATAATTATTTAGAGGAAACTCGATGTCAGCGAGATGCCGATTCTGTTTTCGGTATAGCTGTCGTTCGCAGCATTGGCATCGCGTTCATGATGGGAAATATTCAGTGATGCGCTGGTCCGCTTCGACAGGCTGCGCGACAAGGCGAAACGGACGTCGTAGTAGTCGCTGTCGCCGAGGAACGAAGCCTTCTCCTGGCTCCATGACCCACCGACCGAGGCACTGAAGTTGGAGCCGAGCCGACGGGTGAAATTCAGCGACAGATCGTAGCCATCCTCATCGTTGCCCGATACCTCATAGGTCCTTTGATACAGGGAGCCGGAGAGCGTCACGTTGGTTCGCCGGCCGGTAATGCTCACCGCACCTCGAAGCTCTGAGTTCAGGTAGTCCTCGTCGCCCTGCTGAATCTGCGGCACATTGACAATGATAGGTTGGCCATTGCTCGGATCGACAATCGGATTGCCCTGATCGTCAGCAAGGAAGAAGAACGAATCGACGAGCTGCTCGTAACGCCGGTTGGTCACTTCACGGACCACGCCGAGCGACAGCCGTGTGCGCCGCGAGGTATGCGTGTAATCGCCGGAAATCGTATCGCCGTAATACCGCTGGCCGTAGCTGAAAGAGGCAGAGTTACGTGGATTCGGTGTCCAGACGGTACCGACATCCCAGGTCACCCCGTCCGTGCTAGACCGGCTCGTCTGCACATCGTTCGTTTCGTAACCGATGTCGCCGTTGAAGGCCCAAGTCGAGTCCAGGCGATACCCGAGTCCGGCGGAGTAATTGGTGGATTGATCATCGCGCGAGTCATAGGTCGTTTTGCGCACGGAGGCATCGGCGCGCCAGCTCAGCGGACCATAGATGCGGCCACTGCGCGCCCCGATATGGGCCGTACCGGACAGGGAATCACTGCCGGCATTCTGATCATTGCGGTTGTACCAGACGTAATCGACTGAGTTGTTACTGACCAGATCGGCGTATTTGTTCAGATGCGCCCGAAACTCCGGCGCCAGGCCGATCGAATAGCTCTGATAGCCATCGGTATTGACGTTGATTGCATCCACCGGTCCAGCGATGCCAGTGTCGCCACCTAGCCGGGCACTGGCGCTGGCGCCGAGAAAAAATACGTCCTCGACCACTTCCATGCGGCCCCTGGCATAGCCCTCGTTGGTCATGAAGCGCGGATCGGTATCGCCTGTTCCGACGGAAAAGGTCGGCCTGAGATGGACGTTCCCTTCGACTCGTCCGCCACGCCCGGTCAGCGTGTATGCGGGGGTGACCTGGAACACCAGGCCGGATTGGGCGCTGTTCCCGGTGCGATCGACCGAGGTCACGGATGTCGTTATCGCATCGGTCAGTGTCCAGTCTCCCGCCTCGGTACTGCCCGTCGAGATCAACAGTGAGAGAAAAGACACCGCAAGTGCCGTCCAATGACCGCCGGCTGATGGATAAGTCTTATCGCTCGTCATTTCCATAACCGTAGCCATAGCCGTAGCCATATCCATAGCCATAACCGTAGCCGTACTTGCCAATGAAGAGGTCCGGTTTGCACTTGTTCAGGATCAGGGAGACGTTGTCCACCGAGCTCAGGCGCGCCAGCGCGTCCTGCACCAGGAATTGAGGCGTCACCGCCGACTCGACGACGAGGCAGATCTGGCCCATCTGTTCGGCCAATACACTGGCCTCACTGGTGGCGAGCAGCGGCGGCGAATCGAACAGGACCACGCGGTCGGAATATCGCAGGGCCAGCTCGTCCAGCAGGTTGCGCATGGTATTGCTGGCCAGCAGTTCGGTTGAACGGCGGTGCCGGCGCCCTGCCGGCAGTACAGAAAACTTCGGGATGTCGGTTTTCACCAACAGGTTCTTCAGATCCAGATCGTCATCGATCAGCCGATCGGTCAAACCCGGCAGATTGTTGATCTTCAGCAGGCGCGACAACCCAGGCTTCGCAAGGTCGGAATCGACCAGCAGCACCGTACGGTCCATCTCCATCGCGATGGAAATTGCAAGGTTCAGCGAACTGAAGGTCTTTCCTTCACCTTCCACCGAACTGGTCACCATGATCAGGTTGCGATGGGTCTCGCCGATCGCGTTGTGTCCAAACGCGCGCGTCAGCAGCGGCCGCTTGATCATCCGGTACTCTTCAGCGCTACGACTACGCTCCGAGTCCGGCGACAAAACCCCCTCCAGTCCAAGCGATTTGATGCTCAAATAGCTTTCGCCGGCAAACTCCAGATCGGCAGCGGCCCGTGCCGTCGAATAATCCCCGTCACTTCCGGAGGTGACATCCGCTGCGATCTTCTCTTCGGTCCGGGCCGATGCCGGCATCTGGACCTGCGGGGCCTCCTCCTGTATGACATCGGCCGCCGTCTCGACCGGGACCGTTTCGGGCATCGGCGACGCACCGAGATCCGGGTCCGGATCCTTGGCCTTGGGGCTGCCCTGGGCCGCGCCTTCCAGCTTGCCCATCATCTTGTCGACTGCTTTCTCGATAATGCTCATGGTTATGCCAGGTTTAGCGATTGAGCCAGCCGCGGGAGCAGCTCGATATTGAACTGGTAAAGCGCAAGCACCACACCAAAGGTCAGCAGCAAGCCGCTCAATGTCAGCACAAAGCTGACATTGCGAACCTTGCGGGCGCGAATCTGATCGGACGTCCACACCATGTTCACGCTGCCAAGCACGGGCAGTCCGAGCGAGTCACTGAGCATCTGACGCTCGTCGAACGTGGGACGGAACTGTGACATCAGGAAAGCGACACCAAACCCGACAGCAAGCCCGGCAAGCAGGATCAGCGAACTGTACAGCACCCTGTTGGGACCACTCGGCACGGTCGGGGCACGTGGTGGATCGACCACCCGGAAGCGCACGTTGTCCGAGCTGTTGTCAGCCTTGCGACCGAGCTTCGCAGACTCCAGGCGGCTCTCGAGCACCCCGTGGTTCTTTTTCGCGATTTCGTAGTCGCTCATCAGGTCGCGTCGCTCCGCCTCGAGCGCAAGCACCTTGTCGATGGATCCCTCAAGCTCGGCCACCTGCGCCTCGTACTCCGACAGCAGCCGTTTCTTCGCGGCCACATCGGCCTCGAGCTGGGCCATCGAGATGCGCATCTGCTGGTAGATGGGGTTCTTGTCCACGTTGTACGCGGAGCCGTCGCCCTGAGGTGCATTACGCCGCGCCTGCGCGATGATCTGGGCGCGCTGCCCATTCAGATCTTCCAGTGACTTCTTCATCTGGATCACGTCGGGGTGGCGGTCGGTGTACTTGATGCTGAGCTCATCCAGACGCAACTGGATGGACTGGATGCGACGGTCGATATCACCGGTCTCGGCAGTAAACGCCGTCTCCGGTGCCGGACCAAGCCCGAACGAAGGTTCCTCGCCCTCGACCTGGCGGCGCGTGGTCTCGAGTCGTTCCTCGAGCACCGAGATCTCCAGCCTGACTGCCTCGATCTGGCCCTTGCCCTCGCGGATGCGGTCGTAGTAACCACCTGAGCCCTCGGGCAGCAGGGTGAGGTTGCGCTGCTTGAAACGCGTCAGTTCAGTCTCCAACTCACGCATCCGACGCTCGTACTCGGCTTTCTGCTGCTCGAGGAACTGTGCTGCCGTGTCCTGGTCCTTGCGCACTTCGCCGAGGTTGCTCTCCATAAAAATGGTGAGCAGGGACTTGACGACCAACTTGGCCAGGTCCGGCGAGTCGTCTTCGTAACTGATGGTGTAGAGATTCTCACGCGACGTGCCCGAAAAAGTGATCTTCTTTTTCAGATCTTCGATGATTTCGTCCTTGTCGGCCTCGGTCGTCGCCTGCAGATCGAGGTCGGTCATTCGCATGACCTTTTCCAGGTTCGGCCGACTCAACAAGGTCCGCGTCATCAGGAATATTTTCTGCTGCGTATCACCGGTATTGATCGCGATACCCTGCAGCAGCGGTCGCAGCACCGACGTCGTGTCGACAAAGACGCGCGCTGATGCCTCGTACTGGTCCGGCAGTTTGGCGACCACCGACCAGCCAACGATGCTGACGGCCCACGCGATTCCAAGCATCCACCAACGGAAACGCCAGGTTCCCCTGGCGTACCGCAGCAGAAGGACGACTACTTCATGCATCCTTGACTGTCTCTTCTTAGAACCATGCTTCCGGAACGATGATCACGTCGCCCGGACGCATATCGACGTTAGCAGTGATATCGCCATCGCGGAGCAGGTCGTCCAACCGCAGTCGAAATTCTTCCTGTTTGCCATCGACGACCCGAACCAGCGTCGAATTGTTGCCGTCTGCGAAGTCCGTCAGTCCGCCTGACTGAATCATCACGTCCAGCAGCGTCATTGAATCGTTGTACAGCATCGCCCGCGGCTGGGTCGCTTCACCCACGACACGGATCTGCTCACGGAAGGTCCCGACGAATGCATCGACGATCACCGTCACCAGCGGGTCACGCAGGTAGGTCGAAAGCTCGGCCTCGAGGTCACGCGCCAGCTCCGCCGGCGTCTTGCCCGCTGCGGGGACTTCTTCGAGCAGCGGCGCCGACAACAGGCCATCCGGACGCACCGGGACCGAGGTGCTCACCTCGGGATTGCGCCACACGAAGATCTGCACATTGTCGCCGGGGGCGATCCGGTAACGCGTGGAATACTGGGCATCACCGCTCGCCGGCGGCAACTCCGGGCGCGCACCGGTCTGCGACGCACATCCCGTGAGCAGCGCCCCTCCTGCCAGAGCGCCCAGCAACGGGGTCAAACGCGCTAGTTTAAGGAGATTCGTCATATCAGTCCTCTCTATCATGGTCGCAGTCCGTCGTATCAGTGTCGCGCCGCCGTGAACGGCCCCGGGAGTGTACTCAAACTTCTGCAAAAAAGCTTGCGACACAAGCGCTTGTAGCGGCGAATTCTATATGAACCTGAATGCATAGCGAAATCCCGACAAACTCGCCGAAGCAACCGCTGCCCGCGTTAAAATGCCGCCTCCAGGCCATCACCGCAAGGACTTGTCATGCTCTCGGCCATCAGCGGCTTTTTCCTTCCGTTTCAGGGCCTGCGCCTGATGCTCAAGCCCGGCTTGCGTCGCTATGTGCTGGTTCCACTGCTGATCAACATCGCCCTGTTTGCTGGCCTGGCCTATCTTGCTGGCGGCTACTTCGACGATTTTATGAACGAGTGGCTGCCGCAGCACAGCTGGCTCGAGTTCGTGCGCTGGCTTCTCTGGATCCTATTCGCTGCCGCCTATGCTTTGGCCGTATTCTACGGCTTCACGCTGATCGCGAACCTGATCGCGGCGCCGTTCAATGCCATGTTAGCGGCACGGGTAGAAGAAAAATTAACCGGGGCGCTGCCGGCCGACAGTGACGAGTCTTTGCTGCGCGCCATCGTACCGGCCGTGGCAGGCGAGCTTGGCAAGATTTTCTACCTCGTAAGCCGGGCGCTGCCGTTGCTCATCCTGTTCTTCGTGCCGGGAGTCAATATCCTGGCGACGATCGGTTGGTTGGTATTCGGGTTCTGGTTTCTGGCGATCGAGTATGCCGACTACCCGATGGGTAATCACGCACTGCGGCCACATCAGCAACGCGATCACCTGCGGCGCAGGCGGTTCAAGGCATTGGCCTTCGGCGCCGGCGTAACCACGATGATGCTCATACCGGTATTGCAGTTCGCCGCCATGCCGGCCGCCGTGGCCGGTGCAACGCAGCTATGGGTCGACGACCTGCGGCCACAAACAGCGTGATCAGCCGGCGCCAGCACGTAGAAACTTGCGCAGCCTCTCCATTCCTGTCTCCAACCGGTCGAGCGCGGTCGTGTAGGCAAAACGCACATATCGTTCAGGACAGTTGCTGCCGAAGTCCAGGCCGGGCGTGACGGCCACGCCGGCAGACGCCAGGAGTTGCTCTGCGAATCCGGCACTGTCGTCGGTGAAAGCGCCGGCATCGGCATAGAGGTAGAAGGCACCAAGCGGCTTTTCGGTCATTGCGAAGCCAAGTTGGTCGACGGCGTCGAACAGGAAATCACGCCTGAGCTGGAATTCACGCCGCCTCGCCTCCAGGATCTCAATGCTCGCGGGACTGAATGCGGCAACAGCCGCATGCTGTGCCGGCGTCGGTGCTGCGAGGAAGATGTTCTGGGCCAGGCGTTCCATCGGTTCGATCAGCCACCCGGGTACCACCGCCCACCCAACGCGCCACCCGGTCATACCGAAATATTTCGAGAAACTGTTGATCACGACAACGTTGTCGCCACCCAGCGCAAGGGCTGTCTCAACCGCACTGTCGTATTGCAGTCCCTGGTAGATCTCGTCACAGACCAGCACACTCTGTTCATTGTCCCGCAATACTGCGTGAAGTCGACCCAGTTCCTCGATCCCGATCAGATTGCCTGTCGGATTCGCCGGAGAGGCCACCATCAGCGCCCGGGTCCGAGCCGTAATGGCATCGCGCAGTTGTTGCGGTGACACCGTGAAGCCATTGTCGGCTGCCACGGGAATAGGCACCGGGATACCGCCGAACAGGCTGACCATGTGCCGATTGCAGGGATAACCGGGGTCCGTCAGCAGCACTTCGTCGCCCGGATTCACCAGCGCCCCCAGCACCAATTGCAATGCCCCCGAGGAACCCGGCGTGATGATGATGTGCGCCGGATCTACCGTCACGGCGAAGCGTTGCCGGTAATAGGCGGCGATGGCCTCGCGCAATCTTGGCAGGCCGGCGGCAGCGGTGTAGTGCGTCAGACCGTCGCGAAGCGATGCGATGCCGGCATCGATGACAGGCTGCGGTGTCACGAAATCCGGCTCACCGATTTCCATGTGCACGATATCGCGCCCCGCCGCCTCCATTGCACGCGCACGGGCCAGGATCTCCATCACACGAAACGGGGCGATCGCGTGCATTCGTTGGGCGACCTCTGTCACACCTCGATCCTTTCAGCATTGAACAACATTTCGAGGTAGGACAGGTTCACCACGCCGTCCCGCGGCGCCTCGCCGGCAAGCGCCGTCGCCGGTGAATCGCACTCGCCAAGGTGATCCAGGACGACCGCTGCATCGGCAAAATCCTGCGAGCGGGTGTAGTCGTTGACGGTGACCACGATCTGCGAAATCCCGGCCTGGTGCGCCGCCGTCACCCCGTGTGCCGAATCCTCGAATGCCATGACCTCCTGCGGTTTGAGACTCATCTGCTGCAGCACCCATGAATAGATATCCGGCGCCGGTTTTTTCCTTTCCACGATGTCACCCGCCCCGATCACTTCGAACCAACCCACGGCCCCAGCGGGCAATGTGCTGCCAATCAATGCCGTGACATTTTCCGGTGTCGTGGTGGTGGCGATAGCGAGGCGAACACCGGCCGCGCGGGCCTCCTCGAGCAGACGGCGCACCCCGGGACGTAGAGGGATGGCCCCTTCGGCCATCATGGCCATGTAGTGCCTGGTCTTGCTGCGGTGCAAATCGGCAATAAAACCGTTGAGATCTTCAGGTCGCCGGAACGATCTGTGAAACTCATCCAGGAAATACTGAATGCGCTCCTTGCCACCCGTGACACTCAACAATCGGCCATACAAATCGACTGACCAGTCCCAATCCAGCCCGGCCTCGCCAAATGCGCGGTTGAACGCCACGCGGTGACCATCCCGCTCGGTATCCGCGAGCGTCCCATCGACATCGAAAATCAACGCATTTGGTCGGTACACAATTGACTCCAGTAAACATTTGGCGGCGAGCTTACCGAAATTCACGTCGAAATTGCCCTTAACATCTGTGAATGTTAATTTGTTCCCGTCGTTTCCGAGGTTCCAGATCATGAGCCCTGAACTCACTCCGCCGACGGACAAGCTTGGCATCGCACCCTATCAGCCACAGGAAGGTGAGCCGTATATGAGTGCGGATCAGGAGTCGCATTTTCGCAGCATCCTCAACAGCTGGCGCCGTGACCTCATGGAAGAGGTGGATCGCACGGTCGATCACATGAAAGTGGACTCGGTGCATTGCCCGGACCCGAACGACCGTGCATCGCAGGAGTCGGATATGGGTATGGAGCTGCGGACCCGCGAGCGCGAACGCAAACTGCTCAGCAAGATCGACAAGGCACTGAAGAAACTCGACGAACATGACTACGGATATTGCGAATCCTGTGGCGTCGAGATCGGCATCGGACGACTGGAAGCCCGTCCGACGGCTGACCTTTGTATCGACTGCAAGACCAAGCAGGAAGCTCTCGAACGTCAGCAGGGCTGATCCGCCGCACCTGAGCAATGCCGTCACCCGTATACCGCGGGCGCTTTGCCCCTTCACCGACTGGATTACTGCATTTTGGCTCGCTGGTCGCGGCTGTCGCCAGCCATGCCGACGCACGCCATCAAAACGGCGAATGGCTGATCCGGATCGAGGATGTCGACGAGACCCGGACCAGGAGCGGGTCTGAACAATCGATTCTGTCCGATCTGCGCGCATTCGGCATGTCTCCCGATCAGGAACCGGTGCGCCAGAGTGAACGCGGGCACCTCTACCAGGAGGCACTTGACCGACTGATCGGACTGGGAGCCGCCTACCGCTGCAGCTGCAGCCGCAGGGCCATCGCTGCGATTGCCCGTCCCGGTTGCGATGGTTTCGTCTATCCCAGGACCTGCCGCGGCTCACCGCCTCCGTCAGACGTGATGGCCGCCTGGCGTTTCTTGGTCGGTGACGAGGTGATCCGGTTTCACGACCGCATCGTTGGTGAGACCGGGCACAACCTGGAAGATGAGGTCGGCGACTTCGTCATCCGCCGCATCGACGGCTATTTCGCCTACCAACTGGCGGTGGTGGTAGACGATCAGGCGCAGGGTATCACCGACATCGTCCGCGGCGCCGATCTGCTCTGGTCCACGCCCCGCCAGATCGCGTTACAGCGACGGCTGGACTACCGGATTCCACGTTATGCCCATATCCCGCTGGTAATGGGCAAAGACGGACACAAACTCAGCAAGCGCGACCTCGCCCATCCGGTCGACTCCGCCGATCCGGTGCAGGGCCTTGTAGCCGCCTGGCGACACCTGGGGCAGCAAGTCCCGCCGGCAAGCATCGACAGTTGCGAGGCATTCTGGTCCTGGGCAGGACCGCATTGGCACATCGACCGCATACCACATGACAGGAACAGCCGACATGAACGTACAGAATCCCTATGAGCTGATTGGTGGTGAGACCGGCGTTCGTGAACTGGTCGACCGCTTCTACGATTACATGGACAGTGAAGCGGGTGCCGGTGATGTGCGCCAGATGCACGCTGCGAGTCTGCGCGCCTCGCGCGAAAAGCTGTTCCTTTTCCTGTCCGGCTGGCTGGGCGGACCGGATCTGTATGTCCAGAAATACGGCCACCCGATGTTGCGACGCCGCCATCTCCCATTTGCGATCGGTTCGAAAGAACGCGACCAGTGGATGCATTGCATGCGCAAGGCACTGCGCGACATGCCGATCGAGCAGGCGTTGAGGGAGAGGCTCGAACAGTCCTTCCTTGCCACTGCCGATCACATGCGCAATCAATCCGAAGACACGGCGGACTCGCCACTGAAAATCACAGGCGCCGATTAGACGGTTGCCGCCCCATGCGTCGCCATTCGACTTGCCTGCCGTTCGATCAGAAGTTGAGCATCCCGGTAATCGCCGCTTGCACCTTTGCGGCACTCTGGTGCTCATCCCAGTTGTGGTACCGACCACTGAAGAGCTGAGCGTTCCTCTCGAATGCCGGATCATTGTTGATGGCATCGATCAGGTTCAGATAGATCGGCTGGCCGATCTGCCCAATCGGGAAAACACCCATCGACTGAAGCTGCAAGCGGCGCGCTGTCGCGAGCTGCTCCACCTGTCTGGGGATCAGCATTGGTGCCCGTCCGTAACGCAAGATCTTCGCTGTCGTGCCGTGGTTCCCCTCGGAGAATATCAATCGGCATTCGGCGCATACCTGCTCGAGATCGACGTGGTGATCGACAACGGTTACGCCCTGCCGGGCCAATGAAACACGATCGGCAGCACGGATGCCTGGCGCTGAAATCAGCAGGCTATAGCCGCCTTCGAGAAGCTGGTGGACGAAATCACGATCCGGGAGACGTCCGCGCGTAAAATAGCAGTAGGTCTTTTCGCCATCGTGATCCCAGGCCGGCTCTGCCTGACGATTTGTCGGACCGAGCGACCCCAGGTAATCCACGCCCTCACGGGCGCTGAAACAATCGAGCTCCGGAAATGTGGTGACCAGCATCGCAGCGTAGGCATAGAGATCCGCAAGACTACCCAACACCGAGCTGCCAACCACCTTCAGCACGCAGTTGATACTGTTCAACACGACGCTCTCCACCCGGGCCACTTCGGCTTCGTTCACCGGCAGACCAAGTTCATAGGCCGGGATGGGTGTCTCGGCAGGCGGATGGAAAAAACCGTTGCCGATCACGATGGCTGGCACCGACAGGCTGAGCGATGCCAGCAAAGCACCGTCTGCGTGATCGCAAAATACGGCCTCTGGCCGAATCTCATCGATCATTTGCCGCCAGCGTTCCAGATAGGCGCGAAGCGCAGCGGCCCGGCCGAATCCGAGGTTGTACAACAGTTCGGCATGAGACCTTGCCATCAAATTATGCCCTGGCCGAAGTATCGTAGGCAGTCCGAATATCGCAATGTCGTTACCAGGAAAGGCTCTTCTTACATAGGATTCATCCTTGACGCAAAGCACGACCTCGTGACCGGCTCGCTGCACAGCCTCCACCAGTGCCAACAGCTGAAACAGGTGGGCACTGCCACCACCGCGCTCCCATACGCAGAGAAACCGCCGTCTTCGCATCCGATTCTCACCACAGGCGCTAGATTCGGTTGGACGCTTCGTTGCCCGCCGAATGCCGCCAGGCGGCAGCAATTTCGCCCCGTAGCGACGCATCCGGTTCTACACTGCCGTCCGTAATGCCACTTCGTGACGGGTTGAAAGCCGCCATCGCGGAAACGAGCAGATCGATCGAAGATGGCGTAACGAACATTCCATCTGCCGCCTGCAACTGTTCGATCTGGGGACCTGCCTCGGTAAACCAATCCGCGACTCGGACGCGGTCTCTGGTGCCAATGACCGACACCTCGAGACTGCCGCCGACCCTGGCGAACCATGCCTGGTCATGGTTGATGTCCACGAGCGACAACACATCGTTGCTTCCAGCGCTGTCAGTGATGACGTCTGTGCCGTGTGTGCGCGCAAAAACGTAGGTATCGTTGCCTTTGCCGCCCTCGATCCTGTCCCAACCCCGGCCACCGAGGATTGTGTCGTCATCGTCTGTACCGACAATGGTGTCGTTGCCATTGGCGCCCTGGATCTGGGCAATCCCGTGTAGCGTCGTCGCGCTGAAGTCGAGCATGTTGCTGGCATTGCTGCCGGTGACTATGTTGTAGCCGCCGCCACCGTCGATCACCTCGATACTGTTGCCGATGCCGAAGTGCCGATGCAGACCGATGATGTCGTCAGCGTCGCCGCCGACAATCCGGTCATACCCGGCGTCGCCCAGGATATCGTCGTAGCCATCACCCGGTGACACCCTGAACCTGTCATCACCTGCCCCTCCCTGGAGTCTGTCCCAACCACGGCCACCGACAATCACGTCGTCATCGCCTGTACCAACAATGGTGTCGTTACCGCTGGCGCCCCGAATCTGGGCAATCCCGTGCAGCGTTGTCGCACTGAAGTCGAGCATGTTGCTGGCATTGCCGCCGGCGACTATGTTGTAGCCGCCGCCACCGTCGATCACCTCGATACTGTTGTCGATGCCGAAATGCCGATGCAGGCCGATCGTGTCATCGGCGTCACTGCCGATGATCCGGTCACGACCCGAACCACCCCAGATGTCGTCATAGCCATCACCCGGCGAAACCCTGAACGTATCATTGCCAGACCCGCCCAGAAGACGGTCCCAACCGCCGCCACCGACAATCACATCGTCGCCACCCAGACCCGAAAGCGTGTCATTGCCGCGGTCACCATGAATCTCGTCATTGCCATCCGTGCCAGTGAGGATTTCGTTACGCCGGGTGCCCATCAGCACGACACCAGAAGTCGCCAGGCGCTGCTCGATGTCCGCCGCAAGCAATGTGGTGCCGTCAAAGAAGAGGAATCGCTCCAGAAACTGTGGGTTGCTGCCAAACCAGTCTTTCAGCACCAGCCTATCCAGCGAACCGAACGACAACGCCAGGTCGTCGGCGACCTGGATCACGCCCAGCGACGTTGCATCCAGTCCCTCGCCGAATTCGATCTGGTCCATGCCATCCGGGTCGGATATCTGATCGCTTCCGTCACCGAGGTTGAAATGGTAAAGATCATCACCAGTGCCGCCATCGAGGACATCGTCGCCGCTTCCCCCGGCCAGCTCATCATCTCCTCGGCCACCCGTTATCGTGTCGGCTCCGGCCATGCCCTGAATTCGATCCGTGACTGATGAGCCGTCGATAAGGTCTGCAACATCGGTACCGATCAGATCGAATCCCTGCGCCACCAGCTCTTCATAGCTCAGGGGCTGGCCGCCCCCGAAATCAAAGGTATCGATATCCCGCGGCCCTTCAAGCACATGGTTCCTGTCGAAGTTTTCGAGGTGGATGACCAGGTCCAGCTCGGCAAAGGTGAGCTTGAGCGAGCCGAAACCAAGATGTGGGCTCGCTGTTCGACCGCCTCCGGCAGTGCCATACCCAACCACCAGTGAGTTGCCGCCCACGGAGGAATCGCGTACCGAGCGATCATTGATGACCACTGTATTGGCGGGCACGCGGATACCACTTGTACCCGCCGGAATGGGCGCTGTCGCGCAAATACTGTAGATATCGTTGCCGTCACCCCCACGCAGATTCGCAGTAATACCGTTGCTCAAGCCGGTGTTATCCGGGATCAGCAGGTCGATCGTGTCGTCGCCGGCGCCCGTGTTCACCTGGTAGAGATTCTGTCCGGTGTTCGGCCGAATCAGGACCGTATCATTACCGCCCAGCGTATAGACTGCCCCCTGCTTCTTCACCACCAGCTGATCGCTTCCGGCACCACCCTGGAACAAGGCGTTGTTGCGCAGATCGCTTCCGTAAAGAACCCGCAGATCGACCCGCCCGCCATAGTCGGCCTCGCGATAGTCACCGGTCACCGAAACCGCATCGGCAAAACCGTCACCGTTGACGTCACCACCCAGTTCGATCAAGCCGGGCACCAGCACCTGACCATAGGTGGTGGTATTGGGCAGGTACTCCTGCGTCATCCCCTCGTCGGGCGACATGCTGAGCAGATCGATACTGCCCGCGGCATCGGTATTTCCAAACAGGATGTAGTTGCGGACCGAATGCGTGCCGCCGAGAAAAACATGGCTGCTCGCATCTGCCTCAAGACCGGTGACAGTGCTGACCATGATGTCATTGAGGCCATCCCCATCGATATCGCCACCCGAAACCAAAGCACCGTAAGAGACCCTGTTGACGTCATAGCTCATCCCGTAGTCCTGCCGCGTCTCCACGTACTGGGTGAAGCCGTCGATCGTGAATCCCTCGGCAGGGCTCAATTGATCAAGATCGATCGGACCGGTAAACCCACCGGACTGGCCGTACAACACATGCAGTGATTCCACACGCCTGCTATCGGAAATGGAGTAACTATCCACCGACCTCTGGTGCGGCGCACCGGCCACAGCCAAAGGTGTGTCAATCGGTGAACCGTAGGTCGATGCATCCACCGGTGTCACGTAATCATCAAGCCCGTCGCCGTTGACATCGCCAACATTCTTCGCCTGCAGCGTCTGTTGAACACCATCGGTCACGACCGTCAGGTCCAGCACATCGTTGGAGAAATCCGGCTGATCGGCGGGACTCAGCAAAGGTTGCAATGCGAGATCTTCCCAGACATAGGTTTCGCCAAACCCCTGGGCATTGCCCCAGAAAACCCGGCTGCCCAGTGCAAAGTCATCAAAGCCGTCGTTGTTTGCGTCGCCGAGTGGCGTCAGCCGGTACGCATCCAGCAAAGCCTGCTCCACCCCGTAGCCCGAGGCGCCCACGCTGGAAAAAATCGAATCACTGCCCAGCGTGAAACTGGTCGTCCGCAGGGTGGCATCACCCCACCCATTGGCGTCACCATAGACGATCTGAACCACCGCTGTGGCGTCGGGGACAGCTGTGCCGTCCCAGTCGGTGAAGCGCTCCCGCCAGAAGACGTGTCCAGGGGTGTCTGTACCGAAATAGTAGTCGTCGTATCCATCGCCATTGATATCTCCGACAACCCCGTTCTGCCAATCGACGTACTCCCGCTCCATATAGAACGGGTAGGATCCAGCGTCATCCCTTACGGAGAGTTCCTCCCGCGTCAGCAGGCTGGCCTGCAGCGCATCAGCTGCCGCGTGGAACGAGAGCGTGTAGGTGGCCGCTGTTCCTGCGCCGGTGGCGTCACTGGCCAGCGCGCGAATCCCAAGGTCATCGTCAAAGCCGTCTGGTGCGGTGCCTTTCAACAGCAAGGTTTCAGCATCGAAAATCATCCAATCCGGCAACGGGTCGCCGTTATCGAGCGTCACGTGCACCGAGAGCGTATCGCCTGTATCCACGTCATAGAAGTAGCCCGACAGATCATGCTCGAAATCCAGCCCCGCCGTCACCGAGCGCGACGGAAACGGCGCGACCAGTTCCGGCGCATCGTTGACGTTATCGATCTGCATGCTGATTCTGTGTGAAACGCTGCCGCCATAGCCGTCTTCGGCCGTGACTCGGATCGAATAGGTGCCAACCGCGCCGTTGTCCGGCACGCCGATCAGTCGCAGCCTGTCGACATCAAAAGTCAGCCATTCTGGCAAAACGCCGCCGTCCGACAAGGAGGCAGAGAAGTTCAGCGTGTCGCCATTGGCGTCAGCAAAGTTGACGTGCGCCAGCGTTACGTTCACCAGCCGGTCTTCAAGAACCAGAACTGACGATGATTCACTGTCCACGGTGGGTGCGAAATTGGCAATGGCAACCACATCGGCAGTGCTCTGGCTGCCAATCTGAACCCCGTCCGCATCGTAGTAGTGAATGCCACCAAACTCGTTGGCGTCCCAATCCCTGAAAACAAAGCCCTCTAGGCCAACCTTCGCGGAAAGATCGCCATCGAGAAGCGTGAATGCCACGGATCCGATACCGCCGACGCCAACGAAATGCAGGGTGTCGCCCTGTCCGCCACCATCGGCATCGACGATGGTGTCCAGGCCATCCCCTGGCGAAAACTCGTAATGGTCGGCGCCGATGCCCCCAAACAACTGATCGTCGCCGCCATTGCCGACCAGCGTGTCGCTGCCGTCGCCGCCATGCAGCACATCGATACCATGAAACGCCGCATCGAGATCGCCAAGATCGCCGTACAGAACATCGTTGCCGGAACCACCGTCGAGAGAATCGTTCCCTCCCAAGCCAATCAGCGTGTCTGCACCATTTTCCCCATAAAGCTGGTCGTCACCGTGGTAGGGCAGATCACCCGGCAAGACCACGCGATGGTCTCCTTCAAGCCAATCGTTGTCGTCACCACCGAACAGGTAATCACTGCCCCCGTTGCCGATCAAGGTATCTTCGCCACCTTCTCCATAGAGCCGGTCAGTACCATGGAAAGATGGCGACAAGGTTGGAGATCCGTCCGTGTTGATACGCGCGATATCGCCGTTCAGGCGGTCATCGCCCTCGCCCCCAAAAATGATGTCATTGCCCGCCTCTCCCCAGGCATTGTCATCCCCACTTCCCGCATAGATGTGGTCATCACCGACACCCGACACATAGTCGACGAAGGTCGTGACGATTCCCTCGTCGTCGATTGCGATCCATTGGTAGTCGTAGTCGATGATCGCCAGATGTTCATAAGGCAGATATGCCTGCCAATCTCCATAGATGAAGTCGTTGCCACCTCCCGCATACAGATAGTCGTTGCCCTCACCACCAAACAGGCCGTCGAGTCTGCCGCTACCAAAGACTATGTCATTGCCGGACTCGGCGGTGACGAAGTCCCCCTCCTCGCCCAGCGGCCCGCCGAAAGCCAGGCTGCCGAAACCGCTCTTTACCGCCGCCGAGTCGGCCTCTGTCGTTGCATAGAGGATGTCATCACCAGCCCCGCCATGTATGAAATCCTTGCCAACCCCGCCCTCGACGATATCGTTGTCCGGGGCACTGCCCAGGTAGTTTCCATCGTCATCCAGAGCGGGGCGCGACCAGGCATAGATCCAATCCCGGCCATCCCCGCCGAGGATCTGATCGGGTTTGTTGTAGCTGTTGAGCGCCTCCCAGTCGGTGGAGCCTGAGACCAACTCGTGTTGCCCCTCAATGTGCTCGGAGTTCGCAGTTCCACTGCTCAGCGGGCGGAATGGGTCAGGAATCGTCGGCAATTCGGTCAGCGAAATATTGAAGTCGAAGTTCTCGAACTTCTTGATCCGCAGTACGGAATTGTCACTCACACGGGTAACGTCGAGGTCTTGTCCGTTCCAGTTGTATCGAAAACCCCCGGAGGCGTCGACGTAGTCGGCTTCACCGGCCATGCGCTCACCCCCGAACAGCATGGCGCCGTCGAAGAAGATGCGCCCATCGCCGTCGTGATCAAAGATGATGTCGCCGGCGCCCGCTCTGTAGGTATCTTTCCCCTGCCCACCTTCCAGGTAATCGGCATTGGCCTTGCCTTCAAGAAGGTCGTCACCGTCACCACCGAACAACATGTCCGCTCCGAACGAACCGTGCAACTCATCGTCGCCCGCAGCCCCAAAGAGCCGTTGGTCTTTGTAGTCCGATGTGTAATGCAGGTCCAGGATGACACCGTCAGAACCCGCGTCGGCGTGCATCTGCGCATCAAGGAAATGGATGTCATAGCCCCCCGGATACACGTTGTCACCCGTCAGCTTCTCACCGGCCTTGAACATCCGAACAAACGCAAACAAGGCTTCGGCTCGGGCCAACAGGTATTCATCTGTCAATCCCCTGCCTGACACGGCGTCAAAGCGATCGAGTTCACCGTTGGCATTGTGCAGCTGGTCGTAAATGGCCTCTGACTGAATCACCACGAACGGATTCAGCTTGAGCAATGCATAGCGGAAAGCGAGATTGACCTTTGCGGTATTGGCGAAGGATTCCGGCGGCAGCTCACCGCTCGTCCCAAGTTTTGCCAATTCATCGACCCACAAAAAGCCAGAATCCTGCTCGGGTATCGTATCGGTCGTCAGTGGGCTGCCTTCGCCGAAATACAGCGCATCGAGTCGTTGCAGAATCTCGCGACGATCCCCGTCGTCCTTACCGGCCAGCGAGCCATACAGATCTTTTGCCGCGTCGGCGCCAAGGAACCCACCCGCGATTGCAGCGCCGAACACCACAACCGCGGTTACCGGCGCCGAGACAACACCCACGGCCGCCAGCAAACCCACGGCGATGCCACCTATCGCAGCACCCAGCGCTTCGCCGGCCGCCGACCCGGCTGCATCCACCGCCCAGTCTTCCATGATGGCCTTGGCCTGCTCATCATCTCCCCGCTCTGCCGCCGCCGCTGCGCTGTGAGCAGCGACCAACAGTGCTGCAAGTGATCCGAGGCGCCCCAACTTGTTCAGCGATGGCAATAAGAGGCGGCGCCTGACCATATCGTCGCCAACTTCAGCCGCCTGTTTCATGGTCGTATCGAATTCGTCCAGGAATCCATCTCGCTCCAGAACCTCTATGGCATCGCGAGAGACACTGAATTTCACCGGATCCTTCAGGAGCTCACCCCACTGGTCGGGGGAGGGGAAATCGAGGTAGCGACTCAGGTCACCGGACGCCAAGCCGGATAGGTATATCTTGATATGCGAATGATCGAAGACGAGTCGTCGAAGGGCTTCGTCCCCGTGCTGATTCGCGTACTCGATCAGTTGAATCTTTGCGACGCCATCGATGGACGTGACACTGGGATTGTCGAGCAGAGCCGGCAATTCTGTCTGTGCCAGGATGCGGGAGACATCTCCTTCCGGCGCCACAACCCGCACGTCTCCTACTGTTGCCTGAGCAAACCGGCGCGACACGTCCGCCCAGGGTCCTTCGGTTGCATGGCCGAGCCAATCGGTGGCGGGACCGCGATAACCGTCGGTATCGAATAATTCGAAGTCAATGCCAAACGCCTCGGCGACCTTCCTGCGGAAGCTGTCCGTCTCTATCAGCTTTGCTGCCGCACTTTCATCCACCACCCGGATATCCAGGTCGCTTTCGAGCATATTCTCGATAATCTCGCTGCTGCCCGGGCCGCCAGCCACACCGCCGCTATAGAGCACCGTCACGGCACCCTCGGCCCGCACTGAGACCTGTCCAATGAGGTTCATCAGATCCGATTTGAGCAGATCCCCGGTGGAGGTCAGATTGGAGAGCGCATCCAGCGCATCGGATAAAGTTTCGTACATCCTTGTATGTCTTCCCTGGCTAGATGGTGAGCGTTGTCTCGCTGGTCGTTCTGGTCGAGTGGACTCCGCCGCCTTTGTAGGCGGTCAGCGCGTCTTTGAGATCGGCAATGATTTCCTCGCGTCGATCCGACAAGTGATCTGGCACAAAAAACCCTTTCATATAGCAATCGACCAGTTTGTAATGCGACCAGCCATGTCCACCGCGTTCACCTCCGGCACTGAGTGTCTCCAGGCAGACCGTCATGAGCTCACCGCGCCAACAGAAGTGCCAGGTCGACTTGTAGTTGTACTCCTCTCGTCCACGCTTAATCACCCGCAGATAGATTTCGCGCTCGTGATCAATCGTCCATTGCCGTTGAGGAGTTTTCGCGCGCATCCCTGGCCCACATTCCACTTTGTCGAGGTCGTACTTCTTCCTGTCATCTTCACTGATGAGTTCGTTCACAAAAGCCATAAGTTATTCACCTGAACTTGCACACATTAATAAACCCTGTTTTTTGCGATTTTCATCGCTCCTGTCGCACGATTTGATTGTTAGCGCTCGCGCGCGCTCTCCTGTGCATAACGCGAAAGCGGGCTCAAAAAGAATTCCATGATTCTACGAGTCCCCGTTTTTGCTTCCACCGCGACAGCCATCCCCGGTTGCAGGTCGACGTGCTTGCCGTTGACTTCCACACTGGAACGATTCATCGCCACACGCATCTTGTAAACCAGCCCCATTCTGTCATCTGCCACTGCATCACTGGACAGACCCACCACCTCACCTGCAATGGTGCCGTACTTGGTAAACGGAAATGTATCAATCTTGATTTCGGCATGCTGGCCGACTTCCACGAAACCGATATCCTTGTTCTCGAGCACCGCCTCGACTTCCATCGCTCCACCCGCAGGAACGATCACCATCAGTTCCTGTGCCGCGGTGACGATCGCACCGATACTGTGAACAGCAAGCTGCTGCACCACGCCCTTGACCGGGGCAGTGATGGTCCGAGCCGTGATCCGGGTATCGGCTTTGATCCGTTCCTGCCTGATCGTGGATTGTCGGTGATGCGCCTCGTCGAGGCCCTCGAGCACACGACGATGAAATTCGCTGCGCGTGTAGGCGATTCGCGCAACCAGAGCCCGCTCCGCGGCTTGAAGCTCATCCACCCTTCCCTTCTGCGTGCGCAGATCGTGGAAGATCTCGCGGCGTTCCTGTTCGGTCGCGAGGTATTGCTGTTCGGATAACAGCTGCTTGTCCGCCAGACCCTTCTGATCTCTGGCCTTGCGTGCAACGATTGGCAGTACGGCCTCGAGCTTCGCGACCTGGTGCTGCGCGCTCTGGCGCGCTGTGTGTTGCTGATCCTGCTCACGCCGAAGCACTTCGATTCGGTCGCTGAATTCCCTCCACTGTTGACGCAGCAGATTGTCATCGACGGATTGCAGCTGCTGTTCGCTCGGCGATGAGTCAGCAAGGAGCCATTCCGCAAGTTGCCGATAGCGCAGGATCTCGCGTTGTACCGTGTCTTGCTCGGCACGCAGGCGGTTGACATCGGCCTGCGCACTGCTCCGATCGAGCTCGATCAGTACCTCGCCGGCCTCGACAGCCTGTCCATCGATCACGTGGATCGCCGTCACTGTGCCGATCTCCAGCGGCTGCACGGACTTGCTGTGTCCGCTCGGAATGATGCGCCCCTGCGCGACCGAGACGACGTCGACCTCGCTGATACCTGCCCAGATGATCGCCAGCACGAAAAACGTCAGAATGGTCCAAAGAATCAGTCGCCCGGCCGGTGAAGGCGGGTTCTCCTGGAGCTCCAGCACGGCCGGCAGAAAAGCAGTTTCGACGCTGCGGTTCACGCCTGCCCTCCGAGCGAAGGTTGCGCGTCCGGGGCGGCCGGGGGAGCGGAATAGCGCGGCGCGTGGTCGCTAGCCGCCAATCCGGCCTGCATCGCGTACAGGCGGGCGTAGATTCCACGCTGCTTCAGCAGCGCTTCGTGGCCACCCTGCTCGACCAACCGGCCCTCGTCTACCACCAGGATCCGATCGGCATGCCGCACCGCGCTCAGGCGATGAGCGATGATGAACACGGTCCTGCCCATGCTGATAGCGCGCATGTTCTGCTGGACAATACGCTCGGACTCATAGTCAAGCGCACTGGTCGCCTCGTCGAGGATCAGGATGCCGGGGTTGGTGACCAGGGCGCGGGCGATCGCGATACGCTGGCGCTGCCCGCCGGACAGATTGGTCCCATGCTCACCAACCAGCGAGTCATACCCTTCGGGCAGTTCGAGGATGAAATCATGTGCCCCGGCCAGTCTTGCCGCGGCCATTACCGGTTCCATCGGCAGGCCTGGATTGGCCAGCGCGATGTTTTCGCGCACGCTGCGGTTGAACAGAAAGTTTTCCTGCAGAACAACCCCCACCTGGCGGCGCAACCAGGCCGGCTCGACCAGGGCCAGATCGACGCCATCGACCAGGACTCGTCCCGTTTCGGGCACATACAGACGTTGAATCAGCTTGGTCAGGGTGCTCTTGCCCGAACCCGATCTGCCGACGATGCCAACCACTTCGCCCGGGCGGACCACGAGATCGATATCGCGGAGCACCTGCGGGCGCCCGGAGGTGTAACGGAAATCCACGTGATCGAAGCGCACCTCGCCCTTGAGCTCCGGCAGGGTCGCGCGGCCCGGGTTGCAGCCTGGCTCCGTCGGGGTGTTGAGGATATCGCCCAGGCGCCGCACCGAGATGCCCGCCTGCTGGAAATCCTGCCACAGCTGCACCAGTCGCAGGATTGGACCACTGACGCGTCCGGCGATCATATTGAATGCGATCAACTGACCGACCGACAGCTCGCCCTTCATCACCAGGGTGGCGCCGATCCACAGGATCAGTACCGCGGCCACCTTGTTGACGAGGCCGGCACTCTGGCTGGCGATATTGCCCAGATGGGCGGCCCTGAAGCTGGACGCGACATAGCCGGCCAGCTGCTCCTCCCAGCGCCTTTGCATCTGCGGTTCAACCGCCATCGACTTGAGCGTCTCGATACCGTTGACCGACTCGACCAGGAAGGCCTGATTTTCAGCACCACGGTTGAACTTGTCTTCGAGGCGCTTTCGCAGGACCGGCGTTACCCCGGCCGAAAGGACGATGTAGAAAGGGAGAGCCCCAGCAACCACACCTGCCAGCACCGGGCTGTAGTAGTACAGCACCACGAAGAACACCAGGGTGAAGAACAGGTCGATCACCAGGGTGAGCGATGACCCGGTCAGGAAATTGCGAATATTCTCCAGCTCGCGCACGCGGGCCACCGAATCGCCCACGCGCCGCGATTCGAAATACGCCAGCGGCAGGTGCAACAGATGAGCGAACAGCTTGGCGCCGAGCAACACGTCGACCCGGTTGGTGGTATGCGAAAACAGATAGGTGCGCAGGCCGCCGAGGACGATCTCGAACACAGAAAGGGCCAGCAGTCCGACTGCCAGAACGTCCAGTGTGGTCATCCCATGGTGCACCAACACCTTGTCGATGATCACCTGAAAGAACAACGGCATGATCAATGCGAACAGCTGCAGGAAGAACGATGCCGCCAGAACCTCGAAGAAGAATCGACGGTATTTGACGATCGCCGGAAGGAACCAGCGGAAGCCGAAGGACCCGTTGCCCTGCGGGTCGGACAGGCGTCGGGTGGCGAGGATCAGCCTGCCGGACCAGACCGCCTCGAATGCCTCGCGCGACAGGATACGGGGACGGAGCTCGCACGGATCATGGACCAGCACCTCGTTGTCCCTGACACCGGCGAGCACGATGCACCTGCCGTCACGGGTCTGCGCGATTGTCGGCAACGGCGTGCGTGGCAGTCGCTGCCAGGTCGACCTGATGCCTCGCACCTTCAACCCCAGCGACTTCCCGGCCCGCAACAGTTCGGTTTCGGGCAGGATGGGCCCGGTCGAACCCGATGTGTGTCGTACCTGCGCAATGTCAGCGGCCAGGCCGTGAAATCGTGCAACGATGATCAGGCAGGCCAGCCCGGTATCCGGCTGACCGCCCTTTGTACTGTCATGCATGTCCTGCCCTTCCATGGGTCAGTCCGGTCTGTCGCTCCGGAAAACTCGCAGCGAACCGCCTCCCTGGCTCGCCCGGAAAAACTAACGGACTGCACCCTCCACGGCAAGCAGGAATTCCCCGCGCGGCGCACTTTCAGATTATTCCTACAATTTCAGCGCGCGGCGACCAGGCGTCGAGCGTGCTCCCACGAGGCCGCCGCCCCTGTGAACCGCCCCCACCGTCTATCCTAGAATAAGGTACGAGAAAAAAAGCAGTGCCGGTCGCAGCAGCCCCGGGTTGTCTGCGTATCCTTGCATTCAACGCCGACAGGGGGCAGATCATGCCTGACGACAATTGGTGTTCGCTGTCCCGGGAGGACTTCGAGCACGCACTCGACGAAATGGGCAGCGTCATCGACGTCACGGTGAGCGATCTCATCGTGATCACCGACAAGGCGCGCAAGCACGCACAAATGCGGCGGGCCGAGTCACTGCGGGTGCGCACACTGATGACCCATCCGGTGCACACCGTGACGCCGGATGCCCCGCTGAGTACGGCGGCGCAGCTTCTGTTGACGCATCAGATCAGTGGCCTTCCCGTGGTCGATCATCTCAACCATCTGGTGGGCATCATCACAGAGGCGGATCTGCTCACCGCGATCGGCGTCCCCTGCCACCGTGCCTCACAGAACCTCTGGCAGACCCTCGAAGGGATGTTTTCACACCCGATCCAGTTGCGTGAACCCAACGAGACGGTCAGCGCACTGATGGTCACCGAAGTCATTACCATCCACCCGCAGCAGTGCATCGAGGAAGCACTGGAGTCCATGAAAAAGCATCGGGTCAAACGTCTTGTCGTCATCGACGAGCAGCGGGTACCGCTCGGCATGATCACACGCTCCAACCTCGTGCGTATTTTCTTCGACCGGATGCGCAAGGCCGGGCCGGCCAACACCGTGGATTGAGCTGCAGGCCGCCGGACGAGTCAAATGTCGATGAAGACCCTGTTGTTCACGATCAGTCACCAGCAGCTTGAAGAATTGATGTGTCAGCACGCACTCGCGCGCATTCACCGCATCGAGGATCTGGGCCACGTCCGGGACCAATATGTCGTCACTGCCCTGGTGCGTGACGAGCATCTGGACGCAGTGATAGAAAGAAGCGCGGACCGCCCACGGTGGGTGAAATGGCCTCAAGAGCCATGAACGCGCGCGGATAGGCGGCGCTGGGTCCGAATACCCGCAGAAATGGTGCCCAGAGCCGGGGTCGAACCGGCACGGTTGCAATAACCGGCGGATTTTAAGTCCGCTGCGTCTACCTGTTCCGCCATCCGGGCGCGGTATGGCACTTTCAGATCCCGACGAACGGGATCACCATGCGGAAAACCCACTCGCATGGTCAAGCGCGGCATTCTATCACCGGGTGGCATGTGAGCCATGCAGTACGACGTCGTCCCTTGCACGCGGACACTCAGTGCTTGCAGTCGACCACACAGGTCAGAAACCGCTGCCCCCGCTCGCCCGATTCCAGCGAACAAACCACCTCGGCGGATTCACGACCCTCTATCCAGGCCGAAAGGTTGACCGGTTCGTTGGATTCGACCGAGTCCCATTGGACGATCAGCCGCGACAGTGTGTCCGCGCCGAAATCATCATATATCGCGAACATGCACTGGCCGCGTTTATGAACACCGGAGGTGCCAATATCCGAGATAGTGAAGACGATACCTTCCTTGAGGGGCTCTATCGCGCCCCCGAGCGCCACCCGACCGCCCGAATCCGTTACACAGTTCACCGGGGTCAAGGTGTAGTGCGTCCGGTTGACGATGCGACCGCTGAGATATCCTTGGAGGTCCATTTCTCCCCTTCACCCGACGGTGACGGTTCCCACCTCCCTCGACGAAAATGCTGCTCTTGGCACCTTCTGCCCCACCCCGTTACCGGGTGCGATTCAGGATGACGGCGTCATCCATCCTTTGTTTTCAGTGTCGGATTGACCGGTCGACGGAACAAGCAGAAGCAGGAAAACGAGCTGCGCCAGATCAAGCGATCACGAATCTTTTGTTGAGAACGGGGAGACGCCGGGGCGCGGCAACAATAAAAGCATGTACCGCAATGGGCGGCACCAAAAGACTGCCGCTGGGCTGTCGGAGGATCAGGATTGAAGTGGAGGCCGAGGCCGGAATCGAACCGACGTCCACGGATTTGCAATCCGCTGCATGACCACTCTGCCACTCGGCCAATTTGGGCGCATCAGCGACAACGATGTGCCCGCTGAAACAAGAAACCCCGCTCGAGCGCGGGGTTTCCGGAAATATCTGGAGCGGGAAACGAGACTCGAACTCGCGACCCCAA
>JAGRHB010000039.1 GCA_020445245.1 Gammaproteobacteria bacterium | reverse complement strand
CCATGCGCAAGGTCGGCTCCACGGTACCGAAGTGACGCGTCTGCATCTCATTTGTATACGGGACCGGCTTGGTCTCAGTGCGGATCAGGAAATCATCTATCTGCGCGATGACCAGGTAGTCCGCACCTTCGAGCTGACCCATGGCGCCCTGCAGTGAGCCACCCTGCGCAATGCTGGTAAACGCCTTTTCATCGATCACCTGATCGATCTGCGCGCGCTCCATCACGTCGAATTCGGGAAACTGCGACAGCTTGACCATCAGGTCGTTGGATACACGGTCGAGATTGGCACCACTCACCGCCTGGTTGCGGCCGCGCGGATTGATCAGAATCTGGCCGACAACCAGGGTCAGCGGTCTGCCGCCCGGCTGCTCGACACTGCCACCGCTGCGCGCCGGCACGGCCGCAGCCACCGACTGGCCACTGCGCATGCCTCTGGACTCGTACTGCCGCTTGAGGATATCGCCCGTCTGCAACTGCAGATCGCCCACCGGCGCCTTGGACCGTGCATCCTCGACTTCAGCCAAGGTCAGCCGGCCCAGTTCGGTCTCTGCCACGCCGAGCTGTACCTTGGTATCGGGGTCGATGATCGCCTGACCCGGCCGCACCACATTGAGCACCTCGCCAGGCGACAGCCCGCCGTCACTGCCACGATTGATGTAGGCCACACCGGAAACCACCGCGGCCACCTTGATCGGGTAAATCGCGTTCATCAGGTTGACCACGGTCTGATCCGCATAGGCATCAGCGAGCATGGTGATCAGCTGGTCTGTGGCCGCCGGTTCCGCAAGCTCCTCCCTGATCGCGACCTTGCGCGCATCCAACACCTCGCCACTGCGAGCATCCACAATACGCATGTTGCCTTCGACGCGCCCCTGATGCGTCACGATCAGGCGATTCGAGCCCGGCAATTTGGCCGATACCTTTTCGATGGCGAAATTGGCGACGCTGCCGATCACCAGGTAATCCGCGCCGGCGAGCGCGCCCATCGACGACGGCAGCTCGCGGTTCTCCGCCATCGCCTGCGCAAGTTGCTCGTCCATCAGCTGATCGACCTCCTGGCGGTCGATGAGCTGGAACCGCTGGGTCTGTGCAAGCCGCGAGATCAGCGTATCGGTGAACAACGGAATATGTCGGTTGGCATCCACGCCGGTGGTCGCGGTCGAACGGGCCTTGACCAGTCCGATCGCCAGGCGCGGCCTGCCGGTCACAGGTGCGGCACCCGCAGAGCCTGCAGCCATCACCGGCGGTGCTTTTGTGGCCGGTGCCACTGCGGTCCCGGTTGCACGCTGCAGGATGGCCAGATCGTTGACCGCAAACTCACCCGACACAGGGGTCAGCACCGCCAGCGTCTCCTGTACCTGTGTCACCCGTGCGTTGCCGACGACCGACTTCAGTTTGCCGATCACGATACCGGCATCGTCCATGATCTCCTTGCCTTCGCGGACGATCTCGTACTGGTCACCCACTGCGACCTGCTCGTTGCTGCCGCGGTTGACGATCCACGGGTCGGCATCCACCAAACGCGCCGGAAACACGATATCCAGCACACGCAACGCGGCCTCCTTTCCGAGGTGATCGAACATGGAGTATTCGTCCATCTGCGCCGCACGCCCGGTGAACACCGACTCGCTGATCTGTGTGCGCAGGCTGTCTGCGCCGATCACGCGTCCCAGCCGGGTTTCGATCACACGCAGGCGCAGCCGGGCCTCGACCAGGTTGGTGGTCATGGTCCGGCCGCTGTCGCTGAACGGCACGGCAGTCGTACTGCTCGAGCCCTGCTGTTTCTCCAGCACCGCATACACGATGTAGTCCGCACCGACCGTGGTGCCCAGATCCTGGAATTCCTTGAGGACGTCGTTGTGGTCTGCCGCAGTCGCCGCTGCAGCGATTGTCCAGCCGCTGGTCGCCGGGAGGTTTTCCACGGTCTTTTCGATCACGCGATCCAGGTCACTCGCCGTCTTGTCGCGGCCGAACTGCTGTTCACGCACCACGCGTCGAAGTGCCGCCCGCTCCACCACGGAGAAGCGCCGCGTGTTGTTGAGATGCTCTATCACCCGCGCCGCGAGATCATCAGGCAGACTCCGCACGTTGCCTGCTACGGCGCGATCCGGGTGAAAGTCCTCCTGACCCATCACCGCGATGCGGACCTGGTTGTCCGCGACCTGCAAGGCCTGCGGCGCCGTCAAACCCAACACCGGCAGCACCAGTGCCGCAAGTAAAGCAACCATCCGTATCAGCAACATGCGCCTGACCTCGCGTCAATGGGGCCGGGGTGATCCATGCGGATCACCGAATATCCAAAGGACCGGACTACTTCTTCTGCGGACGACGCACGATATCGCCGACACCAATGGGCGAATTCTGTGCATCCAGCTCTTCGACGATCTTCGCGTAGGTCACTTTGGGGTTGATGCGGACCACCTCGACCTTGCCGACATACTCCTCACTGGAGCCAAGCGACTTTCCGGTATCCGGATCGATCAGCTCCTCGCCGGCGAAGAACACCTCGAGCACCTCGCCCATGGCGATCCCGCCATCGGCGCCGCGGTTTATGATCACCTGATTGGCGCGCGTGCGCTGCACCACCTTCATCGGGAACACCGCTGCCACGAACTGATCAGCCAGCTGCGCGGCCACATCCTTCGCCATCGCGGTGAAATGCGTCGAGTCGGGTGCACCTGCCTTGGTGTTCACGATCTGCGAAGGAGTCGAGAACCTGGCAGACAGGTCGAAGTTCGTCTCCACCTGCCCGGTCGTGGTATTGACCATCTGCGCCGTAAGCTGCAACAGACCCGAATCCTGCCGCGTGTACTTGCTGTCAAAATTCGGTAACGGCTTGACGGAGCGATAGAACTTGAAATCCTGAACCTTCGGCAGGATCAGGTAATTGGCGTTGCTCAGTTCGCCGGTCGCGGCCGCGTCCCCCTTGGCCAGGTCCGACTGGGCAAACTGCTGCTCCTCGCGGATATCGGCAATCACCTCCTGGTCGCGGCTCAACACGCGCAGCTTGCGCGTGGCGCGGAAGGAGGCCTCAAGCTCGGCCCACAGACGCTCGATGTTGAGATATCGTTGGACGGATTCACCCACCTTTTCGCCGACCTTCGGCTCTTTGACCGCAACGGCAGGCAGCTCCTCTTCGGCGAGTACCGCGGAAGGTGTCGCAAACGCGGCAGACAATACGATCAGCGCGGCCGGGATGTACGGATTGAGCGCCACAGATCCTCCTTGCACGAGTGCTTTTTTTCGCGATTCTACACCTGGCTAACGGTAGCACAACCGCGGCAGGCCAACGGTGTCAGGGCCCGCCGACCTGCCGGTGCGGCACTCTGTCCGCGGCGCACGACTGCCTCGGTGGTGACTGTCGATTTGCATCCTGCGCCGCATCACCGAAGAATAACGGCATGAGGCACATCGATGTATCGCAGCAATCCCGGGCGAACGACGGCCACGGGAGGTCGAGGGCGAGATGACCACGGACCCAGGTGCCAAGTACCTGCTGTTGATCAGTATCCATGGCCTTATCAGAGGCCATGACCTGGAACTCGGCCGCGATGCCGATACCGGCGGCCAGACCAAGTATGTCGTCGATCTGGCAAAGGCCCTGGCGATGCAGGACGGCATCGCGCAGGTAGACCTGGTGACGCGCCGCGTCGTCGACCCGTCGATCAGCTGCGACTATCAGCAGAGGGTCGAAGCGCTCTCCGAGCGGGCGCGCATCATCCGTATCGATGCCGGCCCGGACGCCTACATACCGAAGGAGCAGCTATGGGATCACCTCGACAGCTTCATGGACAACCTGGTGACCTGGCTCAAGGAGCAACCGCGCCTGCCCGACCTGGTCCATAGCCACTATGCCGATGCCGGTTACGTCGGGGTGCGCCTGTCCAACCTGTTCAGCATCCCGCTGATACACACCGGGCATTCGCTCGGGCGCGACAAGCGCAAGCGGCTGCTGGCACGCGGCCTCTCCAGCGAAACGATTCAGCGGCAATACAACATCGAACGACGTATTGACGCCGAGGAGGAGGTACTGGCGAACGCCGAACTCGTGGTGACCAGTACGCATAACGAGATCGAGCAGCAGTACGGCCTCTACAACTACTACGACCCCAGCCGGATGGTCGTCATACCACCGGGCACCGATCTCGAACAGTTCCATCCGCCGACAAAGGGTGAAAGCATCGCCTTCGCGGCACAGGTCGAGCGTTTCCTGGCGCACCCGGAAAAACCCCTGGTGCTCGCCCTGTCACGCCCCGACGAACGCAAGAACATCCTCACGCTGATCGAGGCATTCGGCGAATCCCAGCCGCTGCGTCATGCGGCGAACCTGCTGATCATCGCAGGCAACCGGGACGACATCAGGGACATGGAGTCAGGCGCACAATCGGTACTGACCAATATCCTGTTACTGGTCGATGCCTACGACCTGTACGGCCGGGTCGCCGTGCCAAAGAGCCATCGCGCCGCCGAGGTCGCGGACATCTACCGCCTGGTGGCTGCCGGCAAAGGCGTGTTCATCAACCCGGCGCTCACCGAACCTTTCGGCCTGACCCTGCTCGAGGCCGCTGCCAGCGGCGTTCCGGTGGTCGCCACCGAGAATGGCGGGCCGGTGGACATCATCGCCAACTGCCGCAACGGCGAACTGGTCGATCCACTGGACAAGGGCGCCATCACCAAGGCGCTGCTCAGGCTGCTGCGTGACCGGGAGGCCTGGTCAATGGCATCACGCAATGGCATCGAAGGCGTGCGCCGGCACTATTCCTGGCAGGCCCATGCCAGGGCCTACCTCGCCCGTACCCAGGGTCTTACCGGTAAATCGCAACCGATACCGAGCGGCCGGCCGGCCCCACGTACGCTGCGTTACCGGGACCGCGCAATATTCACCGACCTGGATCAGAACCTGGTCGGCAACCCGACCGCGCTTCAGACCTTCGTCGAGGCGATGCGCGAAAACCGCAGATGCGTGACCTTCGGCATCGCCACCGGACGCCGCATCGACTCGGCGCTCGCGCTGATGAAGAAGCAGGGTATCCCCACACCCGACGTCCTGATCAGCAGCCTCGGCACACGCATCCACTACGGCCAGGCACTGACCGAGGACGACTACTGGGCGAGCCACATCGACTACGACTGGAACCCCAAACAGGTAATCCGTGTGCTCGCCAAACTGCCAGGACTCAAACCGCAGGCAAAAAGTGAACAGACACCGTTCAAGCTGTCTTATTACTACGACCCGCAAGAGGCGCCGTCGGTCGAAGAGATCGTCGCGATGATCCGCCAGAAGGAATTGACCGTGAATGTCGCCAGCTCATTCGGCCAGTTCCTCGATATCGTGCCGTCGCGCGCCTCCAAGGGGCAGGCACTGCGCTATGTCTCACAGCGACTCGATATTCCGCTCGAACATATCCTTGCGGTCGGTGGCTCCGGCGCCGACGAGGACATGATGCGCGGCAACACACTGGCCGTCGTCGTTGCCAACCGCCATCACGAGGAGTTGTCGCGGCTGGTCGACCAGGAGCGCATCTACTTTGCCGCACGCCCCTATGCCCTGGGCATCCTCGAGGCCATCGACCACTACGACTTCTTTGGATCCTGCCAGGTGCCGCAATCCACATGACCGGGCGACTACTGATCTGCACAGACCTGGATCGCACCCTGGTCCCCAATGGCCCGCAATCGGAATCACCGAATGCCAGGCAACACTTCGCGACACTGTGCGCACGTCCCGAGGTCACACTGGCCTATGTGTCGGGCCGCCACCGTGCGTTGATCGAACAGGCCATCACCTACTATCGGCTGCCGCAGCCGGATTTCGTGATCGGCGATGTCGGCACCACGATCTACGTGGTCGGCGATGACAACTGCTGGACCCGCCAGCGGACGTGGGAAACCGAAATCGCCAAGGACTGGGCGGGCAGATCGCATGCCGACATCAAGTCCCTGCTCAGCGCACTGCCGGCGCTGCGCGTGCAGGAAACCGCCAAACAGAACGCATTCAAGCTCAGCTACTACGTACCGTTGCAGACCGACCACCAGGCGTTGTCGCGCCTGATCGAAAAGCGTCTGGAGGACAACGGAATTGCATCGCGACTGATCTGGAGCATCGACGAACCCGCCGGCATCGGCCTGCTCGACGTGTTGCCGGCGCGCGCATCCAAGTACCACGCGATCGAGGCCCTTATGCAGAGCAATGGTCACAGCTACGCCGACACGGTGTTTTGTGGTGACAGCGGCAACGACATCGAGGTGCTGGCCAGCCCCATCCCGGCCGTACTCGTCGCCAACAGCCAACCGCAGGTGCGGGAACTGGCGAACGGACTTGCGCGCGATGGCGGACACGCGGACCGCCTGTTTGTCGCACGCGGCAACTTCATGGGGATGAATGGCAACTATGCCGGCGGCATGCTCGAGGGGATCGCCCACTATCATCCCGGGACCGTCGGATGGATGGGCTTTACTGCGGAGGCACGGCCATGACATGCGAACGCATCTGCCTGTTCGGCGAGGTCCTGTTCGATCACTTTCCGGACGGCAAGCAGGTTCTCGGCGGTGCACCATTCAATGTCGCCTGGCACCTGCAGGCACTGGGCCAGGCCCCCTTGTTCATCAGCCGTGTCGGTACCGATCCCGAGGGTGAGCAGATCCGCCGATCCATGGATGACTGGGGCATGGACCTGGGCGGCCTGCAGACCGACCCTGCGTTGCCGACCGGCCGCGTGAGTGTCTCCCTGCATGACGGAGAGCCGGCCTACGACATCGTGCAACCCTGTGCCTACGACGCGATCGCGGCGCCGGATCCGACGCTGGACTGCGGCCTGCTCTACCACGGCAGCCTCGCGCTGCGTTCCGCTCAATCGCATGCCGCGCTTGAGCGTCTGCGTGCCGACAGCCCGCGCACGGTGTTTCTCGATGTCAATCTTCGCCCGCCCTGGTGGCAGCCACAGCGGCTAAGAGACCTTCTGCATGCCGCACACTGGGTCAAGCTGAACAGCGACGAGCTGGCACAACTGCACCCAATGGCGGAACAATCAGCAGACGCCGCCCTGGATTTCCTGAGCACCTACGACCTCACCGGGCTGGTACTGACGCGCGGTGCCGCGGGGGCCCAGATCCTGACCCGCCAGGGCGAAAGCTTTAGCGTGAGTCCTGAACGCGACATCCGCGTGGTCGATACCGTCGGCGCCGGAGATGCGTTTGCCTCGATCGTCATCCTCGGCCTGGTCAATGACTGGCCGCTCGACGCAGTGCTGCAGCGGGCCCAGGCGTTTGCGTCATTGCTCGTTGGCAATCGGGGCGCGACTGTGCGTGACCCGGCCTTCTATAAACCATTCATCGACCAATGGAACCTGGCTGCCTGATCGGCGGCTGCAAGTCATGTACGAACAAGTATCTCACTCGCTGCTCAATCAGATCCTCGACGAACTCAAGCCGGACATCCGTAAACGTGATCTGCGCCACTTCTATACGCGGCTGGGCGCCAATTTCTACGCCATTCACTCGCTCTTTCACCACCTGTACGGCAAGCGCGACGACTTCATCAGCCAGATGGTGCGGCTGGTCGAGGTGATGGCAGCACAATACATCCGGCGTGGTGCAGACCTGAAGCAGATCGATATTGCCCGCGAACGCGACCATAACTGGTTCCTAAGCCCTGACTGGGTGGGCATGGCGTTGTATGCGGACGGCTTTGCCGGCAACCTGGAGGGGCTCAAGTCGCGCCTCGGCTACCTGCAGGAACTCGGGGTGAACATGGTCCACATCATGCCGATACTCGAGTGCCCCAAGGGTGCAAGCGACGGCGGATATGCCGTCAGCGATTTTCGCAACATCGACGAGCGTGTCGGCACCATGGATGAGTTGCGTGAACTCGGTAGTGCGATGCGACGCAGAAACATCCTGCTGACCCTCGACGTTGTGGTCAACCACACATCCGACGAGCATCAATGGGCGCAACAGGCGCGCCAGGGCGACGCAAAGTACCAGGACTATTACTACATCTTTGACGACCGTGATGTCCCGGACATGTTCGAGGAAACCATGCCCGAGGTATTCCCGGAGACCGCTCCCGGCAACTTCACGTTTGACGAGGCGATGGGCAAGTGGGTGATGACCGTGTTCAACACCTACCAGTGGGACCTGAACTACAGCAACCCAGCGGTGTTCATCGAGATCCTCGACATCATCCTGTTCTGGGCCAACCAGGGCGCCGATATCGTGCGCCTGGATGCAGTCGCTTTTCTGTGGAAGAAGATCGGCACCACCTGCCAGAATGAGCGTGAGGCGCATCTGATCCTGCAGCTGCTCAAGGACTGCAGCCAGGTCACAGCACCGGGCGTGCTGTTCATCGCCGAGGCAATCGTCGCCCCGGTCGAGATCGCCAAGTACTTCGGTGAAGACGCAGTCATCGCCAAGGAGTGCGAGATCGCCTACAACGCCACCTTCATGGCGCTGCTGTGGGAAGCGATCGCGACCAAGAACGCCAAGTTGCTCGACCAGGGCATCCGCAGCCTGCCGGACAAGCTCGACCGCGCAACATGGCTGAACTACGTCCGCTGCCACGATGACATCGGTCTGGGCTTCGACAATTCCGACATCGTCAAGGCAGGTTACGACCCCTATGCCCACCGACGCTTTCTGGTCGATTATTTTACCGGCGTCTACGACGACTCACCGGCGCGAGGCCAGCCGTTCGGACGCAACGACAAGACCGGTGATGCACGCATCTCCGGCGCGCTGGCCTCGCTGGTCGGACTCGAGGTTGCGATCGAACGGAATGACGAACTCGCGATCGGGCGCAGCATCGACCTGATCCTGCTACTGCACAGTATGATCATGTCGTTCGGCGGTATACCGTTGCTGTACTACGGCGACGAGATCGGCACGCTGAACGACTGCACCTTCCTGCAGGACGAGAACAAGGCCAAGGACAACCGCTGGATGCATCGCCCGCGTATCGATTGGGACAGGGCCGAGCGTCGCCACAGCCACGGTTCCGTCGAGCAGCGTATCTTCACCGGCCTTCAGAAAATGATTGCCGTGCGCAAGAGCACTCCGGCATTTGCCGATTACAACAACCGGACGCTGATCGAGACGGGCAACCCGCACCTGTTCGTTTTCATGCGAAACAACCCGTTCATTCACCACGACAGCGTGTTGATCGTCGGCAACTTCGACAGTTCGCCGCAATCGCTCACACTGAGCGACCTGGCAAACCGCGGTCAGTTTGCGTACGGGCAGCTGCGTGATCTGTACTCCGGCGAGGCACCCACTCAGTTCAAAGACCAGCTGGTGGTGCCGTCACATCGCTTCTACTGGCTGACAGACGCACGTCCGTTCTGAACCGCCATTCATGACCGCCTTGTCAGGAACTCTTTTCACTGTTCTACCAGAATCTTTCCGAGCACTTCGATTTCGCCATCTTCGGTGATTGAGCCGACCAAGAGTTCGCCAATCTTGATAAGTTCCATCGTCATTGCATCAATGTTCGGACGATGATTCACAAATACGATCGGCAGCTTTCCCCGGTGTTTACGTAGAAGCGCAGTTGCAGTGGCTTGAAATACCGCTTGCCCCTCAGTATCAGCAGCCGGCCTTTGCCGTAACCCAGGATCTGTTTCGAACTCACCAAATGCGATTCGTGCTGTTTCTTTACAGCGACACATGGGGGAACTGATTACAACCGGCTTGACCCCATGTTCAGAGAATGCCGCGCCTATTGCTTCCGCTTGCTTCGTACCCAATGAGGTCAACGTGCTCTCCCCTGCACATTTCCCCGTTGAATCCCATACGAGCATATCGGCACCATCTTTGTTCCCGCTCGATTCAGCATTGCGCATTAAGACGACCATATGCGAGTCGTTCCGCAGTTGCCTCCAGAGGTTCTCATCGGCAAGTGCCGCGAACGAGGCGGCCAACAGCGCAATCACCCATGTGGTACGTATTCTCATTTCCAGACGCCTAGTTCAGCGGCGCCGGACGCACAGCGGCTTTCTGGGCAAAGATGCCGAAGGCATACCCAAAAGACTGCGGAGTATTCGATGTCCGCTGGAATGATGAGATGGACTCCTCCTGTTTTTTCGGCATCCAGGTGCCAAGCTGGCAGTGACGAAACCCCAGCTGACAAACAGAAGGAGTCCGACATGAAGCGTAGAACCCTTGGCATCGATTTGGCAAAAGATTGTTTCCAGGTGTCCGTCTCGCACGGCGATGGCAGAGTCATCGGACGACACCGCTTCAATCGCGCCCAGTTCACCGAATTCATGGCCCAGGCGCCCGCCAGCCGGGTGCTGCTCGAGGCATGTGGCACCGCCCATCACTGGGCACGCACGTGCAATGCGTTGGGTCACCA
>JAGRHB010000398.1 GCA_020445245.1 Gammaproteobacteria bacterium | reverse complement strand
TGACGCGATACGGCACGTGACAGCCAGGCCGTCGCGTGATGATCGGGTGCAACGGGAGTCGACTCTGGTAGACGCATGAGCGGTAACGTATTCAAGGGACCCATGCTGGTCATCGTCCTCGGCGCTGTCGCGGTGCTCGGGGTGCGCTATCTGCCGGTGGACGATATCCTCGAGCGCATCCGTGCGGCAGGGGCCACCGATCCGGCCGGCAGCGCGGTGGTTGCACCGCCCGAGCCATCCGCCGATGTGAGGCTGTCGACGCCGGTCAATCGGCCGGCCGAGCCACCCGTCGTGATACTGGCGGATACGCAGGCGGCCTCGCGATCGGCGATCGAGCCGGCGGTTGCGGACGCGGCCGAACCGGTGTTGCCGCCGGAGGATGCGATCGACGCTGCGCCCGGGCCTTCTGCACCGGTCGTTGCGGATGCGGTGGTCGCGGATCCGGCGCCTGTGGATCCGGTGGTCGCGGCGGTGGACGAGTTGCCTGAGAGGATCCGTGCCGCCGCGGCCGCTGTCGTGGCGAATCCAGCCGCCAGGACGCAGGTGACCACGGCGCCGAGGCCGGTCGAAACCAGTCTTGCCGGGTCGACGACCATCGCTACGAGTCCCGTCCCGCGCACGCCCGACGCCCCTGGCCCTGTTTCCCCGGCGACACCGGACGCGGTGGCCGCACGCGCTGTGGCGTCGACACCCGTTGCACCCGAAGCGGAGGTACGGGCACCCGTCGAACCCAAACCCGTCGCACCGAAGCCTGTCATCCCGACACGGGTTGCACCGAAACCTGTCGCATCGCCCGCGACCAGCCGCTCACCCGAGGTGGTGGCGAGTATCGCCAAACCGGCGCCGGTTCCCGTGGTGCGGCCGCCGCCGGCACCGGCAGAGACCGGTCTGCGGGTGCTGGTCGAGGCAGACGTGGGAGATCGCTCGGGGCTCGGCAGGTATACCGCCGAGTCTTATGCCAGCCTGCTCAAGGGTGAGCTGGAGACGGTCAGCAGCGATTTTCTGGGCGCTGCTGCGGTCCAGAGCGGTGCACCCAATCTGGCGTTTCGTGACCAGCTTGTGGACGGCCGGGCCGGCGTCGAGCGCTTGTGCTCGCAGGCGGGCGTACAGCGCGTACTGCTCGCCGATGTGAGCATCCCTTCCGGCGGCTTCTCGTCGGTCGCCAGTGCCTACTGGCCCGAGGTCAGGTTCACTGCGATCAACTGCGGAGACGGCCGACTGCACAAGAGCAGCAGCAGGCGCCTGGAGCCACAGCGTGCCGACCGCTTCGAGTACCAGAAGGATTTCGCCCAGCGCGCACACGATTTCGTCGCCAGCCAGGGTTACTTCCTGCGACCCTGACAAACCATCAACCAGAGGAGAGAGAGATGACAAAGGTTTCCCTTGCCGCCGCATTGGCCGGTGTATTCGCCGCAACGTCGGCGATCGCAGAGGACAGCATGGTCATTCAGGTCAAGCGCATGTCGATGGAGACCGCAGCCGCGGTGGCCAAGGCGGCGGTCGAGGCCTGTCGTGAGAAGGGCATCCAGATCGGCGTGACCGTTGTCGACCGCGACGGCATCGCGCAGGCCGTCCTGCGTGACACCATTGCACCGACGATCACGGTGCCGATTTCTCAGGGCAAGGCCTACGCGGCGGTGATGTTCAACGTCGCCACCTCGGAACTGGCAGATCGCGCCAACACCCCGATCGGACGTGTCCCGGGTGTGATCATGTCGGCCGGTGGGGTGCCGATCCAGGTCGGCGGCGCACTGCTCGGCGGTGTCGGTGTCTCAGGTGCCCCCAGTGGTGACACCGACCAGGAGTGTGCACAGAAGGGTGTCGATGCGGTGCAGACCGACCTGGAGATGGCCGGATAGGTATACCGGCTCGACATCCGCAAACAAGAACCCTGTCCCGATGACAGGGTTCTTTTTCTGCGGCGGGCCGATGCGATCCGGTCGTGCGGTCGTGGCTTCAGCGTGTCCGCTGTGCCGGCGCCTGCAGCGGGCGCAGCAGTCGACCGTCGGCGCGCAGGAACCGGATGAAGAACTCGAACAGCACCAGCCGCGTCGTCTGCACGAAAACCACCAGCCCCTCGAGCACGATGATCAGCCCGTGACCGATAGCCAGCGCAATCAACTGCAAGGCGGGGTTGTCGATCAGGCCGGCTATATCGACCAGTGTATGGCTGAGCGCGGCGTGGGCCAGCGCAAAAGCACCGAGGCGGATGAACGACAGCGTATTCAGGCCGAGTTCG
>JAGRHB010000397.1 GCA_020445245.1 Gammaproteobacteria bacterium | reverse complement strand
TAGGTGTAATAAGCGACCAGTATCATCAAGGGCAACATGATCGTGACGATCTTGATCATGATCTGAATGACCACCGGCAACGCCGTCCACAGTTCGATCACGGCATCCATCGGTTACACCTTCTCCACTGAGACAGGACCAAAGCCGCAGCCCAATGCCTCGCTGCCTGGCACCGCAGTCGGCAACCAGACGCAGCCGTCAGGCACGGCATCGTCGATGCGCACCGCAAATTCGGCACTGGCCTCGCCCTGGGTGATGCGGACCGCCGCATCGTCGCCCAATCCGAGCGTCTGCGCAGACTGGGCACTCAGGCGCGCCGACGAGCCCCAGGCGTCCGGGGTCAGCTGCAATGCATGTGCACGCCGCGTGATTGCATCGATGCGGTACATCGGCACGCCACCAATGCGCTCCCAGTCCGATGACCGAAACTCGACGGGCACGCCAACAGCGGCCCCCACCGCGTTGTCCGGCGTCAGCCCGGCGCAGGCGGCCAGCACCTCGTCGCGCACCTCGGTGGAATCGACGTATTCGAATCCCTCGAGGTCGGTCAGATTGCCCAGTACGCGCAGGACCTTCCAACCGGGGCGGGCCTCGCCCTGCGGTGCGGCGACACCCTGGAAACTCTGAGCGTCACCCTCGACATTGACGAAGGTACCGGAGGTCTCGGCAAACGCCGCTATCGGCAGCAGGACATCGGCATGCTCCAGCAACCAGGGCGAAGCGTAGCTGCTCAGCGCGACCACCTGCGCCCCTTTGAGGGCGGACGCCAGCAGTCCCGGATCCGCCACGTCCATCTCCGGCTCGACGCCGACACACAGATAAAGATTGCGAACCTGCTCGAGCATCGCGCGTGCACCGTTTCCCGGTGGATTGACCGGGGCACCGCCGGCGACACGGTGCGGGACCGCACCGGCCATCCAGGCACCACAATCGTTGCTGCCACTGCCGACGAACCCCACACTCACACCTGCTGCTGCCGCGATACCGGCAACCAGTGCTCGCAGGATCGAGAAATCCGGGTGCATCATTGCGGCGCTGCCGAGCAGGACCGTACCCTGCCCTGCACCCTTGAGTGCTTCAGCGATTGCGCGGTGCGCCTGATCGGCCTCGACAGCGATACCCAGGGTGTCTGCCCCCAGAGCCGCGGCGACGCCAGCCAGCTCGGTGGTCATCGCCGATGGGGCGCATACGATGTCGACATCCAGTTCGTAGTTGAAATCGTAGGCCACCGGGTTGATTGCCATCACCTGGCCGCCTTCCATGACCGACTGACGTACGCGGTGATTGAGCATCGGCTGGTCCTTGCGCAGCCACGATCCGACCAGCAGGGTCGCGTGGTTGGTCGCCAGATCGGCAACGCTCTGCCCCAGCCAGGGCAGCGCAGGGTCGACGCCGTCGCCACGAAAATCGCTTTGCCGCAGCCGGTGATCGATATTCGTACTGCCGAGGCCGCGCACCAGACGTGCCGCCAGATACTGCTCTTCGAGCGTCGCGCTCGGCGACACCAGGGCACCAATGCCATCGCCTGCTGCGTCCTTGAGCATCCTGGCTGCTGCCTGCAGCGCCTGCTGCCAGTCCACCTCGCGCAGCCGGCCGTTTTCGCGCAGCATCGGCCGTAGCAGTCGGTCGTTGCTGTACAGGCCCTGGTAGCTGAAACGATCCCGGTCGGAGATCCATGTCTGATTGAGCGCCTCGTTCTCGCGCGGCACGACGCGCATCACCTGGCTGCGCCGCACATGCACATGCAGGTTGCTGCCCACGCCATCATGCGGCGCGATACCGTTGTGCTCGGTCAATTCCCAGGCACGTGCGTTGAACCGCGAGGGCTTTGCGGTCAAGGCACCGACCGGACACAGGTCGATGACATTGCCCGAGAGTTCAGATGCCACGCTGTGCTCGACGTAGACGCCAATACGCATGTGCTCACCGCGGCCGGTGGCACCCATTTCGCGCAGGCCGGCGATTTCGCCGCCAAAACGCACACAGCGCGTGCAGTGGATGCAACGGGTCATGTCGGTGGCGATCAGGGCGCCGATGTTCTCGTCGCGGACCACGCGTTTGCGCTCGGCATAGCGCGACACGTCACCGCCATAGCCCATCGCCACGTCCTGCAATTCGCATTCACCACCCTGGTCGCAGATCGGGCAATCCAGCGGGTGATTGATCAGCAGGAACTCCATGGTCCCCTTCTGGGCCTCGCGCGCCAGCGGCGAGCGCGTAAACACCTTCATGCCGTCCATGACCG
>JAGRHB010000396.1 GCA_020445245.1 Gammaproteobacteria bacterium | reverse complement strand
TGGGCAACGACCGCCGCGCCTATCACCTGACGGCCGACTACACCTGGGGCTGGACCCAGGAAGAGTCGCTGCGCAACACCACCGAGGCGCTGGGCTGGGAAACCGTGGCCGCCGTGCGCACCCCGCTGGGGGCCGGCGACTTCTCCCAGTACATCACGCCGGTGCTCAACTCCGGCGCCGATGTGCTGATCCTCAACCACTACGGCCGCGACATGGTCAACTCGCTGACCCAGGCCGTGCAGTTCGGCCTGCGTGACAAGGTGGTCAACGGCAAGCAGTTCCAGATCGTTGTGCCGCTGTTCTCTCGCCTGATGGCACAGGGTGCCGGGGACAACATCAAGGGTATCTTCGGTTCCACCAACTGGAACTGGTCCCTGGACGACGAGGGTTCCAAGGCATTCGTCAAGTCATTCGGTGCCGAGTACGGATTCCCACCGTCACAGGCTGCGCACACCTGCTACGTCCAGGCACTGCTGTATGCGAATGCCTGCGAGATGGCCGGAACCTTCAATCCCTGCGGCGTGATCGAGGCGCTGGAAGGATTCAAGTTCGACGGTATGGGCAACGGTCCCACCGAGTATCGCGCCGAAGACCACCAGTGTTTCAAGGATATTCTGGTGGTGCGTGGAAACGAGAAACCATCGTCGCAGTTCGACCTCCTGAAGGTGGTGCAGATCGTTCCGCGCGCCCAGGTCGAGTATCCGGCGTCGATGCTGGGTGGTGAGCTCGGTTCGTGTAACGCGTAAGCGGCGCCTGTGATACGGTCGGCTGTCCTCGGAGACGGCCGGCCGTTTCCCATCTGTCCCAACAAGAGCGTGCGATTTCGGTTATGGAAGCGTTACTCCTCCAGGTACTGAACGGGCTGGACAAGGGTGGAGCCTATGCGCTGATAGCGCTGGGCCTGACACTGGTGTTCGGCACCCTCGGCGTCGTGAATTTTGCCCATGGCGCGATCTTCATGCTGGGGGCCTTTGTCACGGTCAGCGTGCAGAACGTGCTGACCATCTCCATGCGCGTGAAGGACGAAAGCATTACGTTCTTTGACGCATACAAGGAGACACCCTATCTCGAGGTCTGGTGGGGTGATGTCGGCAGGGCCATCATCGATTACGCGGTGCCAATATCCATTCTCGTGGCGATACCGGTGATGTTGTTGATCGGGCTCGCGATGGAGCGTGGTCTTGTACGCCACTTCTACAAGCGGGAACACGCCGACCAGATCCTGGTGACTTTCGGTCTGGCAATCGTGCTTCAGGAAATCGTCAAGGCGAATTTCGGTGCCAACCCGATTCCGGTACCGGCACCGGAACTGGTTGCGGGCAGTGCCGATGTCGGTGCCATCTTCGGCCTGCACGGCGTGGTCTATCCCTGGTGGCGCCTGCTGTACCTGCTGTTTTCCGTAGTGATCATCGGGGCGGTGTTCGCGTTCCTGCACTACACCACGTTTGGTATGGTGGTCCGGGCGGGTATGCACGACCGGGAAACGGTCGGCCTGCTCGGTATCAATATCGAAAGACGCTTTACGATCGTGTTCGGGATCGCCGCTATCGTGGCGGGCCTGGCGGGCGTGATGTATACGCCGATACTGCCACCCGACTATCACATGGGTATGGAGTTCCTTGTGTTGTCGTTCGTGGTCGTGGTCGTGGGTGGAATGGGTTCTCTGCCGGGTGCGGTGGCCGCTGGCTTCCTGCTCGGCATACTGCAGTCGTTTGCCTCGATGAACGAGGTGAAGATGATTCTCCCGGGTATCGATCAGATCGTTATCTACCTGGTCGCCGTGGTGATCCTGCTCGTCCGGCCACGCGGACTGATGGGCAAGGACTGAGGGGGAAGAAATGCAGACAATCATCGCGTCCACGCGAACCAGGGACATGGCGATCACCGTCCTGTTCGCCTTTATTGTGTTGACCGCACCGCTGTGGGGAAAACTGATCGGGGCCGGCTATCCGGACCTGCTGCAGAAGTTCGCGATCTTCGGCCTGTTCGCCATCGGCTACAACATCCTGTTCGGCCTGACCGGCTATCTGTCGTTTGGCCACGCGGCTTTCCTGGGGATCGGTTCCTATACCACGGTCTGGTCGTTCAAGCTTCTGACGATGAACGCAATCCCGGCAGTCTTCTTCTCGGTGTTGCTGGCCGGCATTTTTGCCGCCGCGATCGGCTTCCTCAGCCTGCGGCGATCCGGCATCTATTTCTCGATACTCACGCTCGCGTTTGCCCAGATGGCGTATAACCTGGCGTATTCGG
>JAGRHB010000395.1 GCA_020445245.1 Gammaproteobacteria bacterium | reverse complement strand
ATGTAGGCAAAGAACGCGACAATCACGCCATGCCGCAGGGAGAGATCAACCAGTTGCTGGCCGATCTGGCCAAGCAGGGTCGACGCGTGCTGCGCCTGAAGGGCGGCGACCCATTCATTTTTGGTCGGGGCGGTGAAGAGATCGACACCCTGGCCAGTCAGGGCGTCCCGTTCCAGGTGGTACCAGGTATCACCGCTGCATCCGGTTGCGCCAGTTATGCCGGGATCCCGCTGACCCACCGCGATTACGCCCAGTCAGTCACCTTCGTCACCGGGCACCTGAAAGACAACACGATGAACCTGAACTGGCATCAGCTGGCCCAGCCGAACCAGACGGTCGTTTTTTACATGGGTCTTAAGGGTCTACCGGTGATCAGCCGCGAGCTGCAGGCGCACGGCATGTCTGGTGACACACCAGCGGCCCTGGTACAACAGGGCACCACCCACCAACAACGCGTATTTACCGGCACCGTTGCATCCCTGCCCGCGATCGTTGAGCGCGAGCAACCGGTACCGCCGACCCTGATCATCGTTGGCGAGGTGGTACAACTGCACGGCAGACTGTCGTGGTTCGATGCCACCGGTGAGTCCATGCAGGAAGCGGCGTCCACCGCCGAGCACTGACCAGCAGCGGCCTACGCGTCTCTCGGGCGCAGCTGGTCGTCGCGCAGCTTGGGCGTGAAATAAGCATCCGCGTCATCGAGATCGACCGCGGCACCCGCGTGATCCACCAATGGCTGCTCGTAGTCCTTCCACCCACGCAACCCGGTCTTCAACGATGCGACATCCCTGTAACCGAGCAGCAGCATCGAGTTGGCGGCCAACACGCTGCGGTAGCCGGAACGGCAGACCACGATCACTTCCCGGTCACGCGCCCGCACCAGTTCGGGCTCGGTCTCCTCGTAGTCCCACTCACAGGCCGATTCGAGGATGCCGCGCGGCACGTTCATCGACCCTGCAATATGCATGGCATCGAACTCATAGGGCTCACGAACGTCGACAAGCAGAAGATCCGGGTTCTGCTGCAGGCGCTCTTCCAGGTCCCAGGGCATCAGCTCCCTGACGTCCTTCAGGCAGTCACTGACCAATTGCAAAAATTTCTTCATCTGTACATCTACTGCCAATCAGGCCCGAAAGTTTCCGTCGTAGTCATTGCCGCGACCGCACAGGTTCTGCTCCACCGCAATCACCGCGGCTTCGACGCGCGAATGCACATCGAGCTTGCGCAGGATGGCCTTGACGTGGAGTTTCACGGTCCCGTCAGAGATACCGAGATTGCGCGCAATCACCTTGTTGCTCTGGCCATCAGCCAGATGGCACAGGATCTCAAGTTCGCGAGGCGTTAGTTCCGCCAGTGCACGGTAAGTGGGTGTACTGGTGGCCATGTCACCCTGTACCGCCTTGGCCAAGACGATCGTCAGTTCCGGCGCGACCACGGTCTGGCCAGCGACGATGTCGTTGAGCGCCTTGATCAGGTCGTCGGGCTCCATGTCCTTGAGCAGGTACCCCCGGGCACCGTTCTGCAGCGCGTTCACGACATCGTTCTCGTCGCGACTGGTGGTAAGCATGACCACAGGCATGCGCACCTCGCGTCGCCGCAGTTCCTGAAGAACCTCCAGGCCGTTCATCACCGGCATACGCATGTCCAGCAGGACCACGTCCGGCGACTGCTCGGTGGCCCAGTCGATGCCCTGCTGGCAGTCACCGACGGCGGCCACGACCTCGATACCGCGACGTTCCAGCAGTTCGCTCAGCCCCATGCGGAACAGGGCATGGTCATCGATCATCAAGACACGCATCAAATAATCCAGCGCCGGTCCGGCCTGCGGCCCGGCAGTTGCGGTTGATAGGTCAGTTCCACCCGGGTGCCCTCACCCACCTCGCTTTCGATGCGAAGATTACCACCCAGACGGCGTGCCCGCTCTTCCATGATCGACAGACCGATGTGTTCGCCCGGCCTGCCGCGCTTCGCTGAATCCTCGAAGCCGACACCGTCGTCCTCGATCAACAGGCAATAAGGACCGTTGCTTCGGCAACTCAGCAGCACACGCACCGTGTGTGCATGTGCATGCTTGCGGATATTGGCCAGGCACTCCTGGGCCACCCGCAGCATCTGCATCTCCTCTGCGGAGGACAGCTGGGGCTCGCGGCATTCGTTCTGAAAAAGTACATGGATGCCGGTCTCGCGCCCGAACCGCTCGACCAGCTTTTCCAGCGCCGATACCAGTCCGCGTTGATCGACTGGCGCACGA
>JAGRHB010000394.1 GCA_020445245.1 Gammaproteobacteria bacterium | reverse complement strand
CGTATTCCTTCTCCAGCGTCTCGTAGGCCTGCTTGACTGCGGCGTCCAGGGCCGGTGGGAAAGGCGTGTCCATCACCCACTGACGGATCTGCCTGCCAGTGGCCGCGAGCTTGTTCACGTCGTCGACATCGAGCTCATCGAGTGTCTTGTTGATGCGGTCTGCCAGGCCGTCATGCGCAAGGAATTCGCGATACGCCTGGGCCGTGGTGGCAAAACCGCCCGGCACTTTGACGCTTCCATCAGCGGTCAGGTTGCGCAGCATTTCGCCCAGAGATGCGTTCTTGCCGCCGACACGGTCGACGTCACTCATCTCCACTTCATGCAGCCACAGGATGTATTCGCTCATTGCAGTCCTCTACTTTGCCTTCTTACAGGCTCTTTTTTATCAAAGACGCCAGTTCCTCGATCGAGTGCGTCGTGGAATCCAATACCGTCATGCCATGACGGTGAAACATGTCCTGCGCCATCTGCACCTCCTTGTAGCAGCGACGCAGGGAAGCATAGTCGCTGTTCGGTCGCCGCAGCTCGCGTATTGCGGCCAGGCGCTCGGGCTCGATTGTCAGGGCGAAGATCTTCTTCTTGTGCGCCAACAGTTCGTCGGGAAGATCGCCCTTCTCGAAATCCTCTTCGGTAATCGGGTAGTTCGCCGCACGCATGCCATAGTGCAGCGCAAGGTAGAGACAGGTCGGCGTCTTGCCGGAGCGCGACACCCCGACCAGGATGACGTCGGCCTTGCCGAACTTGTTCAGACGCATACCGTCGTCGTTGTGCAGCGCATAGTTGATGGTCTCGATGCGTGCCTCGTAGTTCGCCGGATTGACCAGACCATGACTTATTCCGGACTGGCGGACCGGCGCCATGCCGAGCGCCCCGGTCAGCTCGGGCATGAAGCGGTCGAACAGCTCGAAGTAGTGACACTCGGCATGTTTGAGCAAGGTGTTGATCTCCTCGTCGACCATGGTTGCGAACACGATCGGTTTCTTGCCCTCGGCCTCCGCCCGGTGCGCCAGCTCGTTGGCCAGGGCCTGCGCCTTCTCACGGGTGTTGATGAACGGGGTATAGCGTTTGATGAAGCGCGCATCACCGAACTGCGACAACAGGCTCTGCCCGTACGCCTCGGCGGTAATACCGGTGCTTTCGGAAACGAAGTACACCGAACGGCTGACCGTGTCAGTCATACAAGAATTCCAGCCAGTGACCGGCACTGACCAGTGCCGCTTTCGCCTCCTGCCAACGGCCAGGCAACCGCAGGTGCTGTGCCATCGCCTCGTCCATCGCCTGCGCGACGCCGCGATAGCCCGCCAGGTAGACGAACACGCTACCCTGCCCCATCAGGCGCCACAGCGCATCCATGTTGGCGGTCGTGCTCTCGGCACGATCCAGCGCAGTCGCCGAATAGCGGGTCTTCAGGGCATCGAAAGCACGATGCGTGGCAGCGTCGAAATACTGGTCCTGGTCGGCCCCGTGCTCGTTCAGGTACAGGTGCTCGAGCCCGGTCTGCGGTCCTTCGAGCATCAGAACCTTGCCCATCCAGTCGAGCTTCCGGGCCTGGACTTTGTGCGCCAGCCAGCGGAAAGGCACCATGCCGCAGCCGGCGCCGATGATCACCATATTGCTGCGCGAGCCCATCGGGGGATAGAAGGGATAGGCGAACGGCCCGTATACCGGCACGCTGTCGCCCTGCTCCAGACCCATCAGGTGATGCGCCATCCCGGACCCGGTATTTCCGTGGTCACGGACATAGATGGTGATGTCGACAGAGTCTTCGAACGGTACGGCACCGACGGACTCGACCGAGTAGCGCCGCAGCCCGTGGGCAAGATCACCGGGTTCGTGCCCGGGCACGAGGAAGGCGACATCCGACCCGGCCGCGAACGAGCGGCCCTGCGGCGAGAGATTGAGCATCAGCTTGTCGACGCGCTGCAGTCCCGGCAGGTCGACGACAACCGATTTGTGTACCACCCGCGCGAGAATCGGATTGTCGATCGTTGCATCAGGCTTGCTCATTGCTTGAACCTCTCATGTTGTTATTGCGACGCACCCCTGCATCGAGCCGCTTTCGCCCAGCGCCAAGTGTATACCCGGATGCCGGGTTCAAGGCCTGTCCTTACCCGGTGGTCAGGCGCCCGCCGGCGACAGTGCGCAGGCGCTGCAAATCACACCGTCCTCATCCGCATACAGGTAGGCCCCGGGCACGAACCGGACACCGGAAAAACGCACCTCCACGTCACGCTCGCCGACGCCCTTCTTGACGCTCTTGA
>JAGRHB010000393.1 GCA_020445245.1 Gammaproteobacteria bacterium | reverse complement strand
TGTACCGGATTGTTACCGGGCATGAGGGGATGATGGGGTGAGTCGCTTTTGGTTTTGATGCGCGTGGTGGCATGTACCGAGTTTTGAAAGCGACGCTTTCAGAATCGAGTGTGCGCCACCACGCGCATCAAACAATCATTCAACCAACTCAACCACCAACACCACCCCGTCCACATCCGTCACCCGCACGCGCATCCCGGCCGGTGCATCCACGCCAGTCACCCGCCAATGGGTATCACCGACCCGCACCTTGCCGAATCCGTTCGCGATCGCCGTGTCGAGCACGAACACCTGGCCGATGTATTGCTCCCCACGGCGATTCAGCGTCGGGTGGTCACTCTCGTCAGGATGACGATGCTGCCACTGGCGCCAACCGACGATGCTGACCAGCGACAACACCGCAAACAGCATCAGCTGCATCTCCCAGCCCATCGCCGGGATCAGCCATGCGACCAGACCGAGGACCAGCGCCGAGATCCCCATCCACAGGAAAAAGGTCCCCGGCAGCAGCGTCTCGGCGATGATCAGGGCCAGCGCCAGGATCCACCAGTGCCAGAAGTCGGGTTGATACCCGTTCATGCCTTGCCCTTCTCCATCGCGGCCTTCGCCAGCTCGGCGACGCCGCCGATCGCACCGATGAGACCGCTGGCCTCCATCGGCATGAAGATCAGTTTCTGGTTCGGTGCCGAACCGATGGTCTGCAGGGCCTCGACATATTTCTGTGCGACGAAGTAGTTCACCGCCTGCACGTCACCCTGGGCGATGGCCGCCGACACCATCTGCGTCGCCTTCGCCTCTGCCTCGGCCAGGCGTTCACGCGCCTCGGCCTCGCGGAAGGCGGCTTCCTTCTCGCCCTCGGCCTGCAGGATCGCCGCCTGCTTCTGACCGTCTGCCCGCAGGATCTCGGACTGGCGCTTGCCTTCGGCCTCGAGGATCGCCGCGCGCTTGTCACGCTCGGCCTTCATCTGCCGACCCATCGACTCGACCAGGTCCATCGGTGGGCTGATGTCCTTGATCTCGATGCGGGTCACCTTGACCCCCCAGGGCGTCGTGGCCTCGTCGACCACGGTCAGCAGGCGGGCGTTGATCTCGTCGCGCTTGGACAGCAGTTCATCGAGGTCCATCGAGCCCATCACGGTGCGGATGTTGGTCATCGTCAGGTTGAGCGCCGCGTACTGCAGGTTGCTGACCTCGTAGGCCGCCTTGGCCGAATCCAGCACCTGGTAGAACACCACGCCGTCGACCGACACCATCGCGTTGTCCTTGGTGATGATCTCCTGGGTCGGCACGTCCAGCACCTGCTCCATCATGTTGAGCTTCTGCCCGATCTGGTCGATCACAGGGACGATCAGGTTGAGGCCCGGCCGCAGGCTGCGGGTGTACTTGCCGAACCGCTCGACGGTCCACTCGTTGCCCTGCGGCACCGACTTGACGCCGAGGAACAGGATGACGGCCGCGAGGCCGAACAGAAACAAAGTGAATACGCCAAACTCGCTCATGGTCACGGTTCCCTATGTGTCAGATCGTCCCAGTATACCCCCGGGGTTTGCACTGCCTAGCGATGCGCCCGGGGGTAGTACCACCGGACCCGCACACCTCATGGGCCGGCAACGCGTATGACACACGCAAAAACCGCTACAATCGCAGGCACCTGCAGCCAGGCGAAACAGCCAACATGCGCGACAAGACCGACAATGCGCCATCGCGCGGCCAACCGGACACCCATCAGCGCGGTCGCGACAAGGTCAGCCGCATCCCGGTGAAGGTCGAACCGACCACCGAGGTCGTGCGCAAACCCAGCTGGATCCGTGCCAGGGCACCCAGCGGCGCCGGGGTTTCGCGGATCAAGCAGATCCTGCGCCAGCGCCAGCTCAGTTCAGTGTGTGAAGAGGCGCAGTGCCCGAACCTTGGTGAATGCTTCAGCCACGGCACCGCGACCTTCATGATCATGGGTGACATCTGCACCCGGCGCTGCCCTTTCTGCGACGTCGCCCACGGCAAGCCGCAGCCGCTGGACGCCAACGAACCGCGCCAGCTCGCCGAGGCGATCGGTGAGATGGCGCTGCGCTATGTCGTCATCACCTCGGTCGATCGCGACGATCTGCGCGACGGCGGCGCCGCTCACTTCGCCGCCTGTATCGGCGCAGTGCGTGAGCACACCCCACAGACCACGATCGAGGTGCTGGTGCCGGATTTTCGAGGACGGATGGACATCGCGCTCGACGCGCTCGGCACATTTCCCCCGGACGTGTTCAACCACAACCT
>JAGRHB010000392.1 GCA_020445245.1 Gammaproteobacteria bacterium | reverse complement strand
GTACGCCCCGGAGATAAGCAGAAATGAAAATCGGTCGCCTTCATCATTTTCGCGTCACTTGATCAGACGATCCCTAGAGGGCGATGATGATGAAGACCCTTTCTGTTTTTGCGGGGCTGATGCTGGCCTCGTCGTGCACGCTGGCCGACAGCTCCACACTGGATGCGGCGATTGGTGGTGGCCTCGGCGGCGCAGCGGGCGCGGCGATTGGAAATGAGCTCGGCGGACGCGAAGGCGCCATTGTCGGTGGTGCCATCGGCGGTGGAGTGGACGCTGCGGTGACAACCGACAACAGCAGCCGCGAAGCGGAATTGCGACATCGCGAAAGCGAAACGCATCGTGACTATCGTGACACCCAGCGAAGCGATCATTTCTGTCCGCCGGGGCAGGCCAAGAAGGGGCGTTGCTAAGCAGCGGCGGACTTGCGTGAGCGCACTCGGCCGGGGCAGTCCGGCCGAGCCGCGTGTTCAGTCACGAAAACGCCGGGCGATCCAATAGTCGACGCTCAGGTATTTGCCGCCGCCGACGAAGAGCAGCGCCAGCAGCATGATGAAGTAGGTCGCGGCGAACTCGATGCCGTTGTTGAGGATCACGAATTCGCCGTTCGCGGTCAGCCAGTCGTAGTTGCCGTGTTGCTGCAGCAGGGAGTTTGCCGCGGTCAGGCGTTCCGCGGATTCGGGCGTCTCGGCGATGGCCGCCCAGCCCTTGTCCCAGTGCACGGTCACCGCGGCGACCACCATGGTGACCAGCAGTGGTATCGAGATCCAGCGCGTCGCCAGTCCGATCAGCAGCAGGATCGCGCCGCCTGCCTCGGTCAGTGCCGCGGCCCAGGCCATCAGTTCAGGCATCGGAAGGCCCAGACCCCAGTCGGGGTTGCCGAACCAGGCGATGGTACTCTCGATGTCGCCGAGCTTTTTCGTACCGGCCATCCAGAATACCGGCACCAGGTACAGGCGCATCGCCAGCGGTGCGAGGAAATCGAGCCCACGCAGGCTGTCGAGCAGGTCTTGCAGGCGGTTGAGCAGTCCAATCATTCTTTGTCCCCTGGCGGTTCCTGGTGTCGTGGGCGCCGCATCCGGCGCCGGGTGGTTCAGACCCGTGTGCCGAGGATGACATTGCGCCGATGCAGCTCATCGAGCAGCTCGCGTCCGGCCGCGACAAGCTGTGCCGGGTCCTGGTGGGCGAGTTCTGCAGCGATGGTATTCAGTGCATCCAGACCCGTGAGCTGCCGGTTTTCTTTCAGCAGGTCCAGCAGCCGCTGTGTGACGGCGTTGATCTCGAGAAAATGCACCTCATCCTGGCGGTCGCGGTACACCACCAGCTGGGTCGGCTCTGCGGGTGCCTGGGTGGGCAGAAATGCCGGGCCGATGCGGTGCACCGGCCATCGGTAGGTGAGATTCCAGGCCGTCGGAGCCACCACGGGACAGTCGTCGGCCAGGTTGCCGTTGGGGTCGAATCCGTCGGCTTCGGCGTCGCTGATGGCCACCGCGAGTTCGACATATTCGTAGTGCGCCAGCTCCAGCATGAAAGGCCAGTCGTGCGGCTGTGCCGTGCGCTCATTTTGCAGATAGTCGATGAACTCCAGGCCGACTTCGGTGAACAGCGGTGTCTCGCTGCGGTGCCGGACCATGAAATCGCGCACCATTGCGTGCCAGTGCGTCTCGGCGGTGATTTCGCGCAACAACGGGAAATTGGCGGACATCAGGTCGTTGATGCCGTTGAAAAAGATCTCGGTATAGATCTCCATGCGGCGCGCCGGAATTCCCTCGGGCAGCGGGTTGGACTGCGGATCGCGAATGTGCGCGGTGAACGCCAGCTGTTGCTGCTGAAACTGCGGCTGTGTTGGTTCAGGCGACGTTTGCACCACTGCTCTCCTGCCATCGCGCCTGGTACTGCGCGATCCGGTCGACCTCGCTGAGCAACTCGCTCAAAGGCGGGATGTTGAAGTCACGCTCGAGCAGCGTCGGGAACACACCGTATTGCGCATAAGCCGCGTCCAGCAGGTCCCAGACCTCGGGCAGCACGTCCTCACCGTGCGTGTCGACACGCAGGTCGTCCTCCTCGCGATAGTGACCGGCGATATGCGCGTACAGGATGCGGTCGGCCGGGATGCGCGCCAGGTAGTCGTGCGCATCGAAGCCGTGATTGATGCTGTTGACGAAGATGTTGTTGATGTCGAGGTGGAAGCCGCAGTCGGCCTCGTTGACCACGGCATCGAGGAATTCGAGTTCGCTCATCTCGCCCGCGGGGGCGGCATAGGTCGAGACG
>JAGRHB010000391.1 GCA_020445245.1 Gammaproteobacteria bacterium | reverse complement strand
GATCACCATCGTCGAAATGCAAGGCGCTGATAGTCTCGGTGACGGTTGCGGTCAACGCCACCGACTCATTGGCGCGCAGCGTGCCGAGCGCCTCGATACGATCTTCGAAGTCCATCATCAGGGCGGGGACGACGATCACCGGCACTACCTGGGTCGCGGCACCGGCCGTCGGCGGCAGCACCACGGCCAACACCCATAACAGCCAGCGGCCAACCAAAAAAACACCCCCAGACCGAACCATGCCTGCCTGCCTCCTGTATCACTGACCGCTTTCCCGCGGACATTAGCACGCCGACGCGAAATCGACCGGCTGTATCTCATGGGAACCTGAGAAAGGGTCAGCGCGGCAGGCATTGGCCGCAGGCTTGTCCGCAAACAGCCGGACCGCGCACCACCGTAGCGCCGGGTGCGCGGTGCGCCACCCCTGTGCCTACCGGACCGTGATCGTGATCCGTTGAGACATTACGGGCGGGTCATGCGGAACATGGTTGTGATCCCCCAGCAGCAATTGCAGCGTGTGCTGGCCGGGCGGCAGCATGATCGCGGTCTGAGTCTGACCGCCGCCGAAATGCTTGTGCTGGTCGTCAGCCGGGAGCGGCCGATCCGGCGGAGGCTGGTCCGGCAGATCGATCAGCAGATGATGATGTCCGGTGTTGGCGCGCTCGACACCCGCCGGCGCCACGCCCATTCCGGAGAGTCCAAACTTGACAGTCACCGGGCTGTTCAACACCGCCCCATCCGCCGGCTCGATGATGTAGACCTGTGCATCCGGCGGTGCCGGGGTGCCCGCCGCTGCCGCAGCAGTGACGCACAGAAGGCCGCAGGTCAGCAGCGAAATCGTTGTCGTACGCATAACACTCTCTCTTTCAGGTGACGCGCCTCGTACCCGACAAGCGCCCCACACGACCCCGGAGCACTCCGCCGGGCTTCGGCGCTGCGACTGTCAATTCGGGAGACCGGGAAACAGGTCAGGGCAGGCGCAACCGGACGGGGTATCCGCCCGATTCCCTGCAGTCTAGTTGAACGATCGAAATCACAATCGCCGAGGCACCGGTCAACAACCCTGCAAACTGTAGTGCTGTCGGCCACACAGGTCGGAACGAGTGCATCGGGGACCGATGACAGACCCCGATTACCCCCTGCATCTTCCGGCTGGCGGCAACCGAAACCGGTGCTAGTCTTTGGTCAATCAGATCGGGCAACCCAGCCCGGCGTCTCGTCAGAAGCGGGTGGAAAGATGAATAACGAGGGTGACGAAAAGTCCCGCACCGAGATTCTCGAGCGTTTTCAGGCCATGTCTCGTGGCAGGAAGATCGTCCTGGTCGTTTTTGTCATCTGGGCCATTCAGGCGATACCGAAATGGACCGCCGCGATCGTGGGCGATGGCGAGACATCTGCCGCCATCATGCGGATGTTTGTGACGCCGCGCGCCTAGAACCCAGCAACCCTCGCAGCAAGGAATGGCTGCCCATTTTCACGTCGGCGATGAGCGAGACCAGCCCGCCAACCAGCAGGCCGGCAGCAAGATTTCCCATCAACACGCCTGCCAACACCCCATACAACAGAGGCACCGCACGGACCACGAAGCGACCGGAAATTTCCTTCGCCTCGTCGCCCAGCTCATGTGTGTAGTTGACTGAACAATCCACGTGTGTCCGGCGCGGTGCCGGCGTCGTGCTGATGGCCGTGAGATGTTGGGGATACTGCTGAAAGCCTGGTTCCATTTCGTTGATGCCGCATCGGAGGTTGATGTTCTCTATATCGACCGCCAGCGGGAGATCTGCACCCTGGCTGGCCCGGCCGCTGAACAAAAAACCCCGACCATGCGGCCGGGGTTCCCAGACAATGGCAGGTGTCGCCAACGCCGCTACATCGCCAGTTTCAATACCACTTCCTGACCACGTTTTGCCGATTCGACGAACGCCGGCATCTGGTCGAAGTTCAGGTAGCGATAGATCTCCGGCGCCATGCTGTCGATCCTGGTCGCGTACTGCATGTATTCCTCGACAGTCGGCAGTTTGCCCAGAACCGCCGCCACGGCGGCCAGTTCGGCCGAGGCGAGAAACACATCCGCCCCCTGACCCAGCCGATTCGGGAAGTTGCGGGTCGAGGTGGAGACCGCCGTCGAATTGGCAGCAATACGCGCCTGGTTGCCCATGCACAACGAACAGCCGGGCATCTCGGTACGGGCACCGGCGCTGGCAAACAGGAAGTAGTAGCCCTCCTCCATCAGCTGGTGCTCGTCCATCTTGGTCGGCGGCGCGATCCACAGGCGTGTCA
>JAGRHB010000390.1 GCA_020445245.1 Gammaproteobacteria bacterium | reverse complement strand
CAAGGTGGTGCAGAAGCACGCGGAGACGTCTTCCGGCATCTATACCGGCAAGTTCTACATCAACTGGGAAGACAGTGAGCAGGGCGGGGACTACGACCAGGACATGGCCGGGCTGTTGTCCTACTCACTCAACACCAACGTCAATCCCAATACGATTACAGTGACCACCAGTGTGTTTGCCGATTCGACACCGAACCAGATGGGGTTTGGCTACATCATTGCCGGTACGACACAGGACGGCTTCCATACGCATTCCGGCATCAACTTTTTCACCGCCTACACCGATCCGACCGGTGTGCTTACCTGCGCCAATGCGGCAGTCACCTGCGAGACCGGCCAGCCGGCAACCTCGGTTGCCTACACCCTGGGCACGAGTTCCGGCAGCCTGCTGCAGGACCCGCTGTTCTATGCCGCCAAGTGGGGTGGGTACAAGGAGGAGGCCGATGCCAGCAAGCGGCCGCCCAGTACTGCGGCGCCCAACGATATTCCCGACCAGGCATACGAGTGGGATACGGATGGCAACGGTCAGCCGGACAATTACTTCTTTGCGCGCAACCCGGGGCAGTTGAGTGAGCAACTGGCAACGGTGTTTGAGACGGTCGCGACCGTGTCATCATCGGCGTCCGTCGTCGCCAACTCGGTCAGTCTGCAGACCACCACGCGTATCTACCAGGCGCGCTTCGACAGTAACGACTGGTCGGGCAAGCTGCTGTCGTTCCCGGTGGATATCACCACCGGTACGCTGCAGTCGGCCGAGTGGGATGCGGGCAGCGTGATCGCGGGTCAGAACTACGACAGCGGCCGCGAGTGGATCACCTGGGACGGCACGCAGGGGGTTGCGTTTCGTTGGGATGACAACGGTACGCCGTCGGACCTCACGGACGACACTTCCCCGCTGACCGCACTGCAGCGCACAGCGTTGAACCTCGACCCGGACTCGGGACTCGGTGACGGCCTCGGTATGGACCGCCTCAACTACCTGCGTGGCGATACCTCGAACGAGCTGGCGAATAGTGGGCCTTTCCGCAACCGGTCCACCCCGCTGGGAGACGTGGTGCACTCCACGCCGACCGTGGTGGCGGCGCCGATCTTCGGCTACCGTGACTATGAACCGGGTACGGCAAACCTTTTCGAGACGGCCAAATACTCCGAGTTCAAGCTCAAATACAGCAACTCCGAGTGCTACCAGAGCGACGGCACGACACCGATTACCACCTGGTCTGCGGGCAGTGGAAGTAGTGCGGGGAGTCGCGAACCGATGCTGTACTTCGGTGCCAACGACGGCGCCCTGCACGCGGTATCGGCATGTACCGGTGCTGAACGCCTGGCCTTCGTCCCCGGTGCCCTGTATGCAAACCTGAGCGAGCTGACCTCGACAGACTATGCGCACCGCTATTTCATCGATGGCCCGTCCACCGTGGTCGACGCGTTCTGGGGCGGCGCATGGCACACCGCGCTGGTCGGCACCCTCGGCGCCGGCGGCAACGGGGTGTTCGCGCTCGATGTCACCGATCCGAACACCTTCAGCGAGACCAACGCGGACAATATCGTGCTGTGGGAGATCATCGCGACGCCGAGTGTTGCCGGCAGCGATTTCGAGCACCTCGGCTATACCTTCAGCCAGCCTGCCATCATCAAAGCCGAGGGTCATGGCTGGGTGGCGGTGTTCGGCAACGGTTATGACAGCGTGGCCGGCAAGGCAGTGCTGTACATCGTCGCCATCGACAGTGGCAACCTGCTGGCCACGATCGACCTGTCCAACGTCAATGCGACGGCCGCCGGCGGTGGAGCCAACGGCCTGTCCACCGTGTCGCCGATCGACCGTGACGGTGACGGCGAGGTCGACCTGATCTATGCCGGCGATCTCAATGGTAACGTCTGGCGTTTCGTGTCCAATGGTTCCGGCTTCTCCGAAGGCAACACCAGCCTGCTGTACTCGGCCAAGTCGGTTGGCGGTGTCGCGCAACCGATCACCTCGCGCCTTGCGGTAGGCTATCATCCGACCAGTGCGGTCGGGCGCATGGTGTACTTCGGCACTGGCAAGTACTACGAGACGGCCGACCAGGATCCGACCAACGCGGTTGCGTACAACTCGATGTACGGCATCTGGGACCGTGACAACGGCCAGACGATCACCTCGGTGACGACGCGCAACTCGAATATTCTGCAGCAGCAGACGATCACGCAGCAGACCGCGGGCACCTTCGGCAGCAATTCGTTCGACGTGCGTATCGTCAGCGACACACCGATGACCTGGGCAACATCCTCGGCCAGCTGCTC
>JAGRHB010000389.1 GCA_020445245.1 Gammaproteobacteria bacterium | reverse complement strand
TACCGCGAGGAACGCGGCAACCGCATGAACTTTGCCGGCGACAGCCACAACGCCTATTCGGTGATCATCGACTCGGCGCTCGGCCTGATGGGCGCCGAACCGAAAGACCGGGAGGACTTTCTCGCGCACATCGACTGGTTGCACCACTACCTCACGACCAAACCGGCGCCGACCTATCCGTTTGCGATCGACCAGGCAAAGGCCGGGCAGGGCAAGCCGCTTTTCGCCGCGCACTGCGCCGGCTGTCATGCCAGCGAGCGAACCGGCACCGTCGTGCCGCTGGCCGAGATCGGCACGGACCGCGAACGCATGGATACCTGGAACGCGAAGGCGGCGGCCGAGGCCAACCAGGTGGTCGATGACATGGGTATCGAACGCAAGGGCCTGGTGGAAGAACCCCTGACCGGGTATGTCGCGCAGTACCTCGACGGGATCTGGCTGCGTGCCCCGTATCTGCACAATGGATCGGTGCCGACCCTGTACGACCTGCTGCTTCCACCTGCACAACGGCCCGGGCGCTTCTACCGAGGCTACGATGTCTACGATCCGGTCAAGGTCGGTTATCTGAGCAGTGGCAGCGAGGCCGGGCGAGCCGGCACCCTGCACGACACGGCAGCGCGCGCCAACTCGGCGCAGGGCCATGATTTTGCCTCGCAGCTGTCCGATGACCAGCGCTGGTCACTGGTCGAGTACCTGAAAACGCTGTGAGCTGTGCACCCGGCTCCGGCACGGCTGAGGTTGCCGGCAGCGGGCGCGAAACGGCCACAGGGAACAAGGCTTCGAATTCCGTCTGTTGCGTCAGTGAATCGCCGCCCGTGTCACTCATAAGGCTCGATGCTGCTCGCCCGCAGCCTGTAGCCGGCATCACCCATGTCATTGCTGTACTTCTCGACCGTCAGTTCGCCGGTCACCCACACGGTGTCGAACAGCTCGCCCTCGAAGGGATGACCGGAGGGCGCGATCACATACACCGTCTGGTTGGTCGGCGGTGGCGGCACATGGATGCAGGCACCGTAGTAGGGGACGAGCAGAAACTCGTTGATGGATTCGGCATCCATCTCCAGCGGTACCACGAAGCCCGGCAGCTTGACGCGCTGGCCATCCAGCGAATTGACGACCGGTGCCTCGTCCCACAGGCGTTTGATCTCTTTCAGCAGCTCCTGGGCCTTGGGGTCGGTATCGGACAGCTCGCCGGCGTCATACTGGTCCATCAGCGCCTGCGGGTTCCAGTCGGCGGGAATGAGGGCATCCCAGTCGAGTTCCTTTACCGCATCGGCCGACGCTGTATCGGCGGGTACCGCGACGGGCGGCCCGGGTGGCTCGGAGACAACCGGATCGCCCGTGCTGCGGCCTGGCGTTGCCGACGCCGGCGGCGCGCTGGCGTCGCTGCCCGACGGACCGGCATCGCAGCCGCTCAGCGGCACGAGACACAGACACAGGAGAATACGAAGGGTGGACTTGTACATGCTTGAGCGACTCCTTTCAGACACGGATCGACAGACCATCGGCCAGTGACAGCCGATAGGCACGGTAGCTCGGCAGTATGCCGACAAGCAGACCGGCCAGAAGCACCAGGCCGAGCAGCATCAACTCGTGTGCTGACAGACCGGTCTGGGCCAGATGGATGCCGAAGCGGTATTCGATCAGCTGCCGGGTCGAGAACAGCACTGCATACAGCAGCGCGACGCCGGTCAGCATCCCGGTGGTGGTCAGGGCGAAGGCCTCGCCCATGATGAGTGCGAAAACATGCGCCGGCCTTGCACCGACCGAGCGCAGTATGGCCATCTCGCGCCGCCTTTCATTGAGGCTGGACAACAGGGCCGTGAGCATGCCGATCAGCCCCACGACCACGACGCACACGGAGACCAGCAACAGGGCGCTCTCCGCCACGCCCACCAGATCCCACAGCTGGCTCAGTGCCACGCCCGGCAGGATCGCGGTGAGGGGTTCCTCGGGGTATTCGTTGATACGGCGTTGCACCTGGAAGGTGGCGATGCGTGCCTTCAGGCCGATCAGCGCCGCGGTGATGGCGCGTGGCGTCAGGTCCATCTCGCGCGCCTGCCCGGCAGGGATGGATCGTCCCGGTGCTGGTGGGCCGCCATTGCGCCAGTCGACGTGTATGGCCTCGATCGCCTGCAGGCTGACATACAGGGCGCGGTCCAGCGGTGTGCCGCTGCGCTCGAGTATGCCCACCACGCGAAACGGTTTGTCGGCGTGGCGGGCGAAGCTGACATCCGATGCGCCATGCGCCACCACGACGGCATCGCCCAGGTGATAGCCCA
>JAGRHB010000038.1:8547-10372 GCA_020445245.1 Gammaproteobacteria bacterium | reverse complement strand
TGAGCCTCCTGGGGTGATGCCATGGGCGGCGCATCACAGCCCGCCCGGGACTTGGTTCTGAAAGGCGAAATCTGCAAGCCAAGTTACTGTTTGAAAAACAATTGGCTAACAATATTCCAATAACCTTATAAATCGGGGCGTAAAACTACCAAACCTGGGAACCCTTCGCGCCATGGTTCTTTTTATGCATTGGCAAAAATAACCGGGTTCGAATCCCCCGCCACGGCCGGTAGCCGGCCGCACACTCCCGTGAGACTCAGGCGAGCGCTTCCGCCACCTCGGCGTTGATCGCGGCAAGGCTGGCGAGCGGGTCCGGCGCCCCGGTGACCGGGCGCCCGACGACCAGATAACTGGCGCCGGCACGGATCGCATCACCAGGCGTCATGATGCGCTTCTGATCATCTGTCGCCGCGCCAGCGGGTCTGACGCCGGGCGTCACCAGCAGGAAAGGCGCCACACGATCGGTACGCAGTGGTGCCACCTCGAGCGGCGAGCACACGACCCCGTCCAGTCCGCTGTCCTGCGCCAGCGTGGCAAGACGAAGCACATTGTCTGCGGGCGTGCCCTGGTAACCGATTTCCGCGATGTCCTCCTGTCCCAGGCTGGTAAGGATGGTGACCGCGATCAGCAATGGCCGATCATCCAACTTGGCGAGGCGTTCGGCGGCAGCGGTCATCATCTTGCGGCCGCCGGAGGCATGCACGTTCATCATCCACACTCCCATATCGGCGGCCGCGGCGCACGCCGCCGCGACAGTGTTGGGGATATCGTGGTATTTGAGATCGAGAAAGATCTCGAAGCCTCTGGCCGTGACCCGCTCAACGAACGTGGGGCCGGCGCGCGTAAACATCTCTTTACCTATCTTCACCCTGCATTGCGCGGGATCGAGACGGTCGAGCAGGCCCATCGCCGAAGAAGTGTCGGGAAAATCGAGGGCGACGATCACACGTGGATCATTGGCATTCATGAAGGCACCTTTCCATCAAAGGTCTATTGCTCACAGCTCGGCTTCACACCCGGCCTTGCGCTTTATCGTGCTCCAGCGCCGGCAACTCGGGCATTGCCAATGCAACGTCTTGGCGGAGAAACCGCAGTGCCCGCATTGGTACATGGGCTGCTGATCAAGCAGGCGACGAATGTGCGGACGCAGGCTGTCGAGAAAATTCATCGACTGGCTTTCAGGCATGCGCGCATTCATCTCGATGCTGCGCAACAACAGTGTCAGACTCGGTTTCTTCGCCAACTGCGCTGCCAGGTACGCGGCGGCCGCAGACTCGCCATCCAGCTCCTTGATCAGTTCGGCCAATGCCAGCTCGGCACCCGCGCCCGGTTGCGCGGCACTGATCTCCTGCAGGTAGCCGCGGAGCTCCTGCAATTCACCGAGATGACGATAACTGGCCACCATTTCGGACAAGACCTCCGGAAGGTAGTCGGGGTCTTCATCGACTGTCTGTTTGAGGATACGAATGGCGCCACGATAGTCACCCTGGCCCGCAGCAAACTGCGCCTGCAGGTGGTTTGCCCGGACACAACCGCGGTCGACACTCAAGGCCTTCTTCAATTGTGCCTGAGCCTCGGATGCGCGGCCCTGGACCTTGGCAGCCAGGGCCAATTCACAATGGTAGTGCGACTTCTGCAGCACCATCCTCTCGCCGGTCAGGGATTCCAGCTGATCAGCCATCTCGAGACTGGCCTGCCAGTCGCGCTCCTTCTCATAGATGGCCAACAGGTTCTTGAGTGCGGCACGCACATGCAGCTTGGTGTCCTTGAGTTCCCGAAACAGGTTCTCGGCACGGTCGAACAGACCGGCGCGCATGTAGTCCTG
>JAGRHB010000038.1:0-8517 GCA_020445245.1 Gammaproteobacteria bacterium | reverse complement strand
CGCGCTGTTCCCGGGTCAGGGCGGGACGTGCAATCAGGTTCTGGTGGATGCGGATGGCGCGCTCGACCTCGCCACGGCGCCGAAACAGATTGCCGAGCGCCAGATGAGTCTCGACAGTATCACTGTCCACCTCGAGCATCTCGACGAAGGCGTCGATCGCCTTGTCCGGCTCTTCATTCAGCAGATGGTTGAGACCGCGGAAGTACACCGGGCCCGTCTCCCCGACACACTCGCCTTTTTCCTTGCGCGCACTCCTGCGGGCTGCCAGCCAACCGGAAGCAGCCGCTACGGGCAGCAACAGGAGGAGGAGTTCCTGCACCGAATCAACGTCCTTTGATCGGCATGGCGCGCAGGTTCTTCACTTCTTCGCTGACCAGGCGGGTCTTGCGCTTCAGGTCGGCATTCTCTTTCTTCACCCGCATGAAATAGACCATGCCGGCGAGGCCACCGAGCGCAATGCCGAACCCGAGCGCCAGAAGCAGCAACAGGGAAAGCGGCAGTTGCGGCGTGACGAAGTAAAGATCGACCACCACCGGCGCATCATTGATGATCGCGAAACTGGCGCCAACAACCATGAATACCAGCAGAAACAGGAGCTTGATGACGACCAACGTGAATCCCCCCAGCGCTATCGGCAAGGTCATCTGACGACGCATCATGATAGCAAGTAAAGGGAACGTACAGGATTCCGTGGCGGCAGCCGTACCCGCCCTTGTGTCAGGCGGCGACGCGCATCAGGCAAACAGGTCGATCAGACCCTTGGCGAGGCCCGCGGATACCTTGGCTGCATCCTCAAGTGGATCCTGCCCGGTATCTGCCGTGTTGCCCCAGCGCCCGCCGGCGGCGTGCGCCTGGCCGGAGGAGTCGTGCGCGGCATCGCCACGCTGAGCGCCCGGGTCGGAGACATCCGCCCTCACCAGCTGCATCGATTGCTGCTCGAACATCTCGCGCAGCCGCGGGAGCGCCGCCTCCAGTGCCTCACGGACCATCGCATGCTGGGCCATGAACGATACACTGGCCTGGTCCTGGCTGACGCTGACGCGCACTTCCAGAGGCCCAAGATTGGGTGGATTCAGTTTCAGCTTGGCGAACTGTTGTTCACCCTGCACCATCCAGATCACGCGGTCGGCGATCGCACCATCCCAACCTTTCCCGCCAACCTGCTGGGGGACCCCCATGTCCAACAGATTCGCGGCCAGCTGCGGTGGCAGCTGGCTTACAACGGCGCCTGTCGCAGTCAGCAAAGGCGCAGCGGCCGAAGGGGCCACCGAGGGTGAGGCGAGCATCTGCAACAGCTCGACCGTGCCGGGCAGGCGTACCGTCGGCGTCTCTGTCGCGCCTGTCTGCGCTGCAGTGATTTCCTCCCGCGCCGACCCGGCCGGCGCCAGCTTGGCGTCCCCGGCCGTCGGCAGACCGCCCTGGAACAATTCGGCGAAGCTGGCCGTGTCGCCAGCCATTCCGGCCTCCGAGAGGAGCGACTTTGCCGCCTGCGGCAAGGTCATGCCACCGCTGACCAATTCCTCCAACCGCTGCAGCAGCTGCGGCGTCAACTGCATCAACATCGCCTGCAACTCGCCGGAGAATACGTTCGACAGATCATCGGCGCCCTGCAGCAGGGCCTGCAGGCCGACACATGGGTCTACGCGGTCAAGGCCCGGCAGCTTGCCGGAAGTCGGCGTGGCACTGACGAGCAGCGGTAATTGGAGCATGTGATCCATCCTGCGATTCGAGGCTCAACAGCGTTAAAGCAGACTTTGTGCCATCGACCCGACAACGCTATTTCCCGACGCCCCGCGATTTTTCCACGATCACGGTTTCCGCTAGTCTGCCGGTATTGATCCCGGGCGCGACCGGAAAGGAGATGTCATCTTGAGCGAATTCAATCAATCTGTGGTCGTGGTCACCGGGGCTGCCGGCAATCTGGGACGGGCAGTGGCACAGGCCTTCGCGGAACGGGGCGCACACCTCGCCCTGCTCGACCTGAACGCGGCCGGTATTGACAGCACGATCGCCGGCTGCAAGGGGCAGGCGTCGGCAAAGGCCTTTCCGACCAATCTGATTGATGCGACATCGGTTGGGCAGTGTATCGACGAAGTGCTCGATGCGTTCGGCAGGATCGACATCCTTGCCAATATCGCCGGCGGATTCACCATGGGGCCAACGGTTCCGGAAACCAGTGACCGCGACTGGGACTTCATGATGAATCTCAACGCGCGCTCCGTATTCAACATGTGCCGGCGCGTCATCCCCGCCATGCAGGGCAACGGCGGCGGCCGCATCATCAACGTGTCGGCACGCGCGGCCGAGCAGGGCAAGGCACGGATGGGGCCGTATTGCGCGTCGAAGGCGGCGGTCCTGACGCTGACCGAATCACTCGCGGCAGAGAACCGGTTCGACAATATCAATGTCAATTGCATCCTGCCCGGCACCATCGACACACCGCAAAATCGCGACGCCATGCCGGATGCGGATTTCGACCATTGGGTGCCACCAGCGGCATTGGCCGATGTGATCCTGTTTCTGGCTTCCGGCGCGGCACGCTGCGTTACCGGGGCGGCCATACCGGTGTATGGACAGAGTTGAAAAGCAAGACCTTCACATTGCGGTGCACCGATGACCAGGCCGCGGTAATCGCCGTCGCCCTGCAGACCTACGCCGACGCAGCCTATCCAGCCGGTGGTTCGGAGTGCGCCCAGGTCGCGCAGCAGGCCCTGCAGGAGACGGCGCGGCTGATCGCGCGCGATGCAGGCGGTACCTCGGGGGCGCAGATCCGCCGACGCCAGCGCAGCATCGTCAAGGCAGCCGTCAGCTGGTATTTCAGCGCCGAAGGCCCCGGGCCGGAGAGCGCCGCCCCGCAGATGCTCGCGCTGCTGGACTGACAGCGGCGCGGCCGCATCGCGTGGCCGTCAATGCGGTAACAGGGCCCGCAAGTCGGCTCGCTGCCAGTCGGCGCGACGGACGATCCAGCTGCCGTCGTATTCCTCGAGCTGCAGCTCGAAGCGGTACAGGTCGGCCTTGATGGACACCAGGGTCTCGACAGACGCCACCGGCACACCGGCCATGGCGACATACGCCACCGCCTGTGCTGTCTGTTGCTGTGGCGCAACCTCGATCGAAGTGATGCGCACGAACAAATGGATGGCATCGTGCCGCCGCAGGTAGGCAAACAGCGACCTCAGTGCGGCCGCCTTGTCGGCATGGCGTTTGTCCTGATAATTCGGATGCAGATACCCGGCTGCCCGTTTCAATGAACCATCCTGCACCGCCTGTTGCAATGCGCCGATCGACGCGCGAATCCGGTCTTGCGGCGTATCCTGCCCGCCGCTGCAGGCGCACAGAAGCAGTGCTAGACCGAAGGTCGCGGCCCTTTGCAACAGTGATTCAGCGCAGGTCGAGGACATCCTGCATATCGAACAGGCCCCGATCGTGCGCCGCCACCCATGCAGCGGCGCGCGCAGCACCCTTGGCAAATGTCATCCGGCTCGACGCCTTGTGCGTGATCTCGACGCGCTCGCCCTCAGTAGCGAACCACACCGTGTGCTCGCCCACCACGTCACCGGCACGGATGGTCTCGAATCCGATGGTTTGCGGCGCACGCGCGCCGGTCTGACCTTCGCGGCCGTATACCGCCACCTCGTTCAAATCGCGTCCCAAGGTATCGGCGATCACCTCGCCCATGCGCAGCGCGGTACCGGACGGGGCGTCAACCTTGTGCCGGTGGTGTGCCTCGATAATCTCGATGTCGGCATCCCCGCCCATCACCCTGGCAGCCAGTTCGAGCAGGCGAAAACACAGATTCACACCGACGCTCATGTTGGGGGCAAAGACGATGGCGATATCCTTGGCCGCCGCACTGATCGCGGTCTTGTTGGCCTCGCTCAATCCAGTGGTGCCGATGACCATTGCCTTGCCGTGTTTGCGGCAGACATCGAGATGGACCATCGTCGCTGTCGGTCCGGTGAAATCGATAACCACGTCGAAGGCATCCACGACCTTGGTCAGGCTATGGGAGACCAGCACCCCCAACTTGCCCACACCGGCCAGTTCGCCGGCATCCGCACCCACCAGGGTCGAATCCGGCGCCTCGGTGGCCGCCGCCAGCGTCATGCCGTCAGCTGCCGTCACCGCCTGAATCAAGGTCCTGCCCATACGCCCCGCGGCGCCCACCACAGCCACTCGGATCATTGCTCGTCCCGTTGTTCGTTGAATTGCTTGTAACGCTGAGTCCGGGGTGATGTTAGCACCGCCGGATCAGCGTCGATCCGCGCTCATAGCCCCATCTTTTCGAAGAACCCCTTGACGCTGTCGACCCAGGAATGTGCATTCGGACTGTGTTTGCGCCCGCCACCCTTGAGCGATTCGTGCAACTGACCGAGCAGACTGCGCTGCTGGTCGGTCAGTTTGACCGGGGTCTCCACGACCACGCGACAGATCAGGTCGCCCTGCGGACCTCCACGTACCGGCCTGACTCCCTTGCCACGCATCCGGAACATCTTGCCGGTCTGGGTGCCCTCGGGGATTTTCAGCTTGACCTTGCCATCGAGCGTCGGGACCTCGAGCTCACCGCCCAATGCCGCAGTGGGAAAGTCGATCGGCACCTCGCAATACAGATGACTGTCGTCACGGCTGAAGATTGGGTGTTCGCGCACATGCACCTGGACATACAGATCGCCCGGAGGGCCGCCGTTGTCCCCGGCCTCACCCTCGCCCGCCAGGCGGATGCGGTCGCCGGTATCGACACCAGGCGGGACCTTGACCGACAGCGTCTTGGTCTCCTGGATGCGTCCCACGCCACGGCACGCCGGACAGGGCTCCTCGATCACGCTGCCCTTGCCGTGACAGGTCGGGCATGTCTGCTGCACCGAAAAGAACCCCTGCTGCATGCGCACCTGGCCGGCCCCGTGGCAGGTGCCGCAGGTCTTCGCCGAGGTGCCTTTCTTGGCACCATTGCCACCGCAGGTATCGCAGCTGACCCATGTGGGCACCTTGATCTTGACGCTGGTACCGGCGACGGCGTCTTCGAGACTGAGTTCGAGGTTGTAGCGCAGGTCCGAGCCACGCTGAACCCGCGGACCGCCGGCGCTGCCGCGACCACCGCCAAAAATATCGCCGAAAACGTCGCCGAAGATATCGCTGAAACTGGCGCCGCCACCGCCGAATCCGCGCCCTCCCCCCATCGACGGGTCGACGCCCGCATGGCCGAACTGGTCGTAGGCCGCGCGCTTCTGCGCATCAGACAGCACTTCGTAGGCCTCTTTGGCCTCCTTGAAACTGGCCTCTGCCTCACCAGACTTTTCACCGGTGTTGCGGTCCGGGTGATGCTTCATCGCCAGACGACGGTAAGCCTTTTTGATTTCGGCCTCGCTGGCGTTCTTGGCCACGGCGAGGACTTCGTAATAATCGCGCTTCGACATTTTCTGTTTTCAGTACTTCTGAGTGGACAACTCAAAGAACGCACAGGCACGAAGGCCGCCACTCACGGCGGCACCGAACATCGAAACCGACATCAACCCGGCGCGAAGATCGCACCACTGGATACATTGCGTTCCGCTCTCGACAAACAAAACCGTGCACCGACCCGGGGGACGATGCACGGTCTGTGCGGGCGTGACGCCGACGCGACGCCACACGACACCCGCCTCACTTGCCGTCTTTGACCTCTTCGAACTCGGCATCGACGACATCGTCATCGGCCTTGCCCGACTCGGCACCCGAGGCACCGGCGTCGCCCGTGGCACCGGCATCCTGCGCCGCACCCGGCTGCTGCGCATACATGCGCTCGGCCATTTTACCCGAGGCCTCGGCAAGTGCCTTGGTCTTGGCCTCGATCGCGTCTTTGTCGGAGCCTTTCATCGCCTCCTCGAGTTCCTCGATCGCCTTGTCGATGGCCTCTTTCTCTCCCGCTTCCAGCTTGTCCTCACCCATCTCCTGGATCGACTTCCTGGTTGCGTGGATCATGCTGTCGGCCTGGTTGCGTACCTGCACCAGGTCGTGGAACTTCTTGTCCTCATCGGCATGTGCCTCGGCATCCTTGACCATGCGCGCGATCTCATCCTCGGACAGACCCGAAGACGCAGTGATGCGAATCGACTGCTGCTTGCCAGTCGCCTTGTCCTTGGCCGAGACATGCAGGATACCGTTGGCATCGATGTCGAAGCTCACCTCGATCTGCGGCATACCGCGCGGTGCCGGCGGAATATCGCTCAGGTCGAACCGGCCCAGCGACTTGTTCGCAGAGGCCTGCTCACGCTCACCCTGCAACACGTGCACGGTCACCGCAGTCTGATTGTCGTCGGCAGTCGAGAAGGTCTGCGAGGCGTTGGTCGGGATCGTGGTGTTCTTCTCGATCAGCTTGGTCATCACGCCGCCCAGCGTCTCGATACCCAGCGACAACGGCGTCACGTCGAGCAGCAGCACGTCCTTGACCTGGCCACCCAGCACCCCGCCCTGGATCGCTGCACCCACGGCCACCGCCTCGTCCGGGTTCACGTCCTTGCGCGGCGCCTGGCCGAAGAACTGCTCGACCAGCTGCTGAACCTTGGGCATACGCGTCTGGCCACCGACCAGGATCACGTCGTCGATATCCGAAGCCGACACACCTGCATCCTTGAGCGCGATCTTGCACGGCTCGAGCGTGCGCTGCACCAGCTCATCGACCAGTGACTCCAGCTTGGCGCGGGTCAGCTTGATGTTCATGTGCTTCGGGCCGCTGGCGTCCGCGGTGATGTACGGCAGGTTGATATCGGTCTGCTGGCTGCTCGACAGTTCGATCTTGGCCTTTTCTGCAGCCTCTTTCAGACGCTGCAGGGCCAGTGGATCGTTCTTCAGATCGACGCCCTGGTCTTTCTTGAACTCGGACGCGAGGAAATCGATGATCCGCATGTCGAAATCTTCACCGCCGAGGAAGGTGTCACCATTTGTCGACAACACCTCGAACTGGTGTTCGCCGTCCACCTCGGCAATCTCGATGATTGATACGTCGAAGGTACCGCCACCAAGGTCATAAACCGCCAGTTTCTTGTCGCCTTTCGACTTGTCCAGGCCATAGGCCAGCGCCGCGGCGGTCGGCTCGTTGATGATGCGTTTGACATCCAGCCCGGCGATGCGGCCGGCATCCTTGGTCGCCTGGCGCTGCGAGTCGTTGAAATAGGCGGGTACGGTGATCACCGCCTCGGTCACGGTCTCGCCGAGATAGTCCTCGGCGGTCTTCTTCATCTTCTGCAGCACCTTGGCCGAGATTTCCGGCGGCGCCATCTTGCTGCCGTTCACCTCGACCCAGGCGTCGCCGTTGTCCGCCTTGACAATCTTGTAGGGCACCATGTCGATGTCCTTCTTGACCACGCTATCGCCGAAGCGACGACCGATCAGGCGCTTGATCGCAAAGAGCGTGTTCTTCGGATTGGTCACCGCCTGGCGCTTGGCGCTCTGGCCAACCAGTACCTCACCATCGTTGGTATAGGCGATGACCGACGGCGTCGTGCGATCGCCTTCGCTGTTCTCGATGACCTTGGCCTTGCCTCCCTCCATGATCGCCACGCAGGAGTTGGTGGTGCCGAGGTCGATGCCGATGATCTTGCCCATGATGTCTAATCTCCGATTCGGGAATGCGTTTGCAACTGTTTTCTAAATGGGGTTTTGTTGTGTGTTTTCAAGACGCCGGGGCAGCCTGCGAGACCATCACCATGGCCGGCCTGACCAGGCGGCCGTTCAACAGGTAGCCCTTTTGCACGACCGCCACCACGGTGTTCGCCGGCACGTCGCCACGCGGCTGCATCGACATTGCCTGGTGAAACTCCGGATTGAACGGCTGGTTGATCGGGTCGATCTGCTCTACACCGAACTTGGCCATTGCATTGCTGAGCATCTTGAGGGTCAGCTCGGTACCTTCGCGCAGCTTTTGCACGTCTGCCGCTTCGTCCTGTGCCGCGCTGTGGCCGAGTTCGAGGCTGTCCCACACGCCAAGCAGCTCTGCGACGAATTTGTCGAGCGCGAATTTGTGTGCGTTTTCCAGGTCGCGGGCATGGCGGCGCTTGAGATTCTCCAGCTCCGCGTGCGCGCGCATCATCTGCTCAAAATGCTCGTCCGCCTTGGCGCGGGCCTGCTCAAGGAGCCCGGAAAGGTCTTCGGCGGAGTTCTCCGCAATCTCGCTGTCAGCCGTCATCTCAGCAGCACTCTCCTCGAAAGTTGCCTCGTCTGCCTCTGTCGTCGCATCGCTGGCGCTCTTCTCACGCAACGGGCGATCCTGCTGCTCACTCATCAGAACCTCACACAAGATTTTGAAAATTCAGAAAAATTCAGTTCGGCGGGAAACCCGGCCCCACAGATTCCAGCTCAACAGATGGGGGCGCCGGACGGGATTACAAGCCCGGCTGGGGGAAATTCAGGAAAAATCAGCGTGAGGCGAGCGCGCTGCCCAGCACCTTTGCGGTCAATTCAACGATCGGGATCACCCGATCGTAGGCGATACGCGTGGGGCCGATGACGCCCAGCACCCCGACCACCTGCGAATTCACCCCG
>JAGRHB010000388.1 GCA_020445245.1 Gammaproteobacteria bacterium | reverse complement strand
CAGGATCACGGTCGGCTGTCCCTTGTGACGCATCGCCGCCGCATAGGCCGCGTGCACCTTGATCGGGTCGTGACCGCCGCGGTTCAGGCGCCAGATGTCCTCGTCCGACATATTGGCGACCATCGCCGCGAGCTGCGGGTACTTGCCGAAGAAATGCTCGCGCACGAAGGCGCCCCCGTGCGCCTTGTATGACTGGTAGTCGCCGTCGACGCATTCCTCCATGCGCTTGAGCAGCAGGCCGTCCTTGTCGCGCGCCAGCAGCGGATCCCAATAGCCGCCCCAGATCACCTTGATCACGTTCCATCCGGCACCGCGGAACACCGCTTCCAACTCCTGGATGATCTTGCCGTTGCCGCGGACCGGACCATCGAGCCGCTGCAGGTTACAGTTGACGACGAACACCAGGTTGTCCAGGCGCTCGCGCGCGGCGAGTGAGATCGCGCCAAGGGATTCGGGCTCGTCCATCTCACCATCACCCATGAATGCCCAGACCTTGCGGTCGCCGGCGTTCGCCAACCCCCGATCATGCAGATAGCGCATGAAGCGCGCCTGGTAGATCGCCATCAGCGGCCCGAGGCCCATTGACACCGTGGGAAACTGCCAGAAATTGGGCATCAGCCAGGGGTGTGGGTAAGACGACAGGCCGCCGCCGTCGACCTCCTGGCGGAAATTGTTCAGCTGCTCCTCGCTGATACGACCCTCGAGGAATGCCCGCGCATACACCCCGGGGGCCGAGTGCCCCTGGAAAAACACCAGGTCGCCCTCCTGGTTGTCATTGGTAGCGCGAAAGAAGTGGTTGTAGCCGACATCGAACAACGTTGCGCTCGAGGCGAAACTGGCGATATGTCCGCCCAGCTCGGTCGCCTTGCGGTTCGCCTGCACCACCATCGCCATCGCATTCCAGCGAACGAAGGAGCGGATTCGTCGCTCCATCGAACGATCACCGGGGAACGAATCCTGCTTGGTCAGCGGGATCGTGTTCAGGTAGGCGGTGTTGGCACTGTATGGCAGGTAAGCACCAGAACGGCGCGCCTTGTCGATCAGGCGTTCAAGCAGGAAATGCGCTCGGTCAGGCCCTTCATTCTCAAGCACACTGTCGAGCGCCTCGAGCCATTCCTGGGTTTCCTGGGGATCGACATCCGGTTTCACTGCCATGGTGCTGGGTATCCGAAAGAGTGGAAAAGGAGTGCCGACGCGCCTGGATGCCTGCGCCGTGCAGCCATGAATCCCGGCAAGTAAAGCAGAGCATTACGGGATTTACTAGAGCGAATTTTGATTTATTCGTTTTTTCAGACACTTACTGTATTTTCAAACAAAGACGAACATCCTATTTTTAAGTATGCGGCCGAAGACCTGACCACTGGAACCCGATGACTGGACCCATGCGTCGGACTCGCCGGCAAACGCGAAGACCTCATCCGGCGAGCAGTGCAATGAGCCCGTAACGGACCAACTTGCCGAATCCGACGAGCAGCAGGAACCGGGGGAGATCGAGCCGGAGCAGTCCGGCAAACAGGCACAGCGGGTCACCGACCACCGGCAGCCAGGCCAGCAGCAGGACGGGCGCACCCCAGCGCGCGAACCATCTTTCGGCACGCGCAATATCGGCGGCATCGATGCGCAACCAACGCCGGGCGATCACATGGTTGCCGGCACGGCCCATCGCGTAGGTGACCAGACTGCCCAGAAGATTGCCGAGCGTCGCAGTGAGGACCAGCGGCAGCCAGGCCCCTCCATCCCCCAGCCGGGCCAGCAACAGGGCCTCCGAACCGCCGGGCAGCAGGGTCGCCGACAGCAAGGCGCTGGAAAACAATACCCAGTCCATGAAAAGACAACGCTCCGGGGCCGAAAAAAGAAAAGGCGCCCGGGTTTCCCCGGGCGCCTTTCAGGCTAAAGCCAATCGGATCGCGATGCGATCAGATCTGCTTGCAGCCGCCGGCCTGCATTTCGGCACGACGACCTTCCATAGCCTTCTTCATCTCGTCCATACGGGCCTGCATTGCGGCCTGACGCTCGGCGTTCTGGGCCTCCATCGCTGCGCGACGCTCGTCGGACTGCTGCTTCATGGCACCGGCCTCAGGGGCCTTGGGTGCTTCGAAGGCCACCGGACGCACACCCGGACCAAAGCAGTTGCCGGCTGCCATCTGCGGCATCTCCGGACGCTGCGGCATCGTCATTTCGTGCTGCGGCATCTGCGGACGCTCAGGCATCGCCATGTCGAACTGCGGCATCTGCGGACGCTCAGGCATTGCCATGTCGACCTGCGGCATTTCAGGACGCTGCGGCATCGCCATGTCAAAC
>JAGRHB010000387.1 GCA_020445245.1 Gammaproteobacteria bacterium | reverse complement strand
CTGATGAGCACTGAGTCGGCAGGTGAATATTCGCGTTTTTCCATGTCGGTATCTCCGGACCGCCCGGCGTGCGCACAATGTGGGTGCGCCAATATTAACAACTTCGGGCCGGTCGGCGCGGTAATCAAGCCGCCGGTCAGCCCCGCAGCTGACGTGCCAGCAGTTCGACGGGGTGCAGTACCTCAATCGACTGATCGCGGGCGCGCAGGCCGTCGGCAAGATGTATCGCGCAACCGACATTACCGGTGAGCAGGATGAGTGGCTCACCGGCGGGTATGCGGTCAAGCAGCGGCTGGCGCAGTCGCGCCGCCGTGTCCGGTCGACGCAGCATATAGTCGCCGGCGGCTCCGCAACACTGTCCTGCCTCACCCAATGGGACGATCTCGATTTGCGGGATGAGGTCAAGCAATCCCCTCGCCCAGCCTGTTCCCCGATAGACGTTCTCGATACTGCAGGGGGTGTGAAGCAGCACCCGGCGCGGCAGGGGTTCGAAGTCGTCGCATGTGAATCCACCGTGGTCCAGAAGAAACTTTGCGATATCTTGATGTGGACACGGCAATGGCGGTTGGTAGCTGTCGATGTGGATACCGCAGCCGCTGGCAGTGCTGACCACGGTGTCGAGGCCCGCGCTGAATGCCATACGATTGATGTCGGCCAGTCGTGCCGCGGTCGTCGAGTCGCCCGAATGCTGCGACAGGGCGCCGCAACACCCGGCAGCTGCCGGTATCGAGACCTCGAAACCGGCGCGACGCAATAGACGCGATGCGGCCTGCAACGCACCGCCCTGCTGGGCCGCGCTCGCGCACCCGAGGAACAGGCCCACCCGGCCGCGTGGAGTCTCGGTATCGGCAGGATAGTCGCCGGGGCGCGGTGCGGGCGTTCCGCGTGGCAGGGCCCGCCCCAGCTCGTGGAGCCGGTGTAGCGGCCCCAACGGCGATGAAAGAGCGGCGGGTACGGCCTGCGCGAGACGGGTTCCCCAGCTCAGCAGGCGGCGATGCTGAACCATTACATTCAGGCGCCCCGGCCGGTGATCCGACAGCAGACGGCGCGCCTCGTCGATCAGGTGCCCGTAACGCACCTGCGAGGGACAGACCCGCTCGCACCGACGACAGGTAAGACAGTTTTCCAGGTGCCTGCGCAGCGGCGCATCGTCGTGCAGTCGCCCGGTCAGCAGCCCCTCGATCAGCGCCAGCCGACCACGTGGCGACTCGTTTTCATCGGACTCCAGGCGATAGGTGGGACATTCCGGCAGGCACATTCCACACTTCACGCAGCGGTCGAGTTCCGCCTTGAGGGTCTGCCGGGATTCGGAGTCGCACATGCCTTATATAATGAGGTCTTCAGCACAACCTTGTCCGGAAACTTGTATGAGTTATTTTTCGCATCATGTGTTCTTTTGTACGAATCAGCGCGACGATGGTCGTCAATGCTGTAACCAGTGCGGCGCACAGGATGCCCGCGACTACGTGAAGCAGCGTTGCAAGGAACTGGGGATCAGCGGGATGGGCAAGGTGCGTATCAACAACGCGGGATGCCTGGACCGATGCGAGTCCGGCCCGGTGATAGTGATCTATCCGGATGAGACCTGGTACACCTATGTGGACAGGCAGGACCTGGACGAGATCATCGACAGTCACCTGGTGGCGGGTAGGATTGTCGAACGCCTGAAGATCGACCCGTCCTGACTCAGTGGAACCGGTCCGGGGGTTGACGGACGCGGAAAAATATAAGAATATACGCACATACTGATTCGACTGAATCAGTTCTCCTCCATCCTCCTTTGGTGGTTACTATTAGCGCGACATCCCCCGTCGCGCTTTTTTTTGCTCGTGCTGCTGGTGTTTCCAGGTTGTCTTTTCGAGTGTAGCTGGCCCCGGGAACGATCAAGGACTTGCGTGAAGGCGCTTTACTGGGTAAGATTCGCGCCCTTTCGTGAAACAAGCACAAACTCCTTATTGGAGCAGGATTCAATGAGCACCACGGTAAGCGCAAAGCCCGCCGAAGTCCGTCGGGAATGGTTGTTGGTCGACGCCGAAGGCAAGACCCTTGGTCGTCTGGCCTCCGAGATTGCCCGTCGTCTGAAGGGCAAACACAAACCAATTTTCACCCCGCACGTCGATACCGGCGATTACATCGTGGTGGTCAATGCCGAGAAGGTCGCTGTCACCGGCAACAAGCTGAAAGACAAGATGTACCATCACGTTACCGGCTATGTGGGTAACCTGAAAACGATCAGCCTCGAAAAGCAGTTGCAGAAGGCCCCTGAGCGCGTCATCGAGACCGCCGTGCGTGGCATGCTTCCGCGCAATCCGA
>JAGRHB010000386.1 GCA_020445245.1 Gammaproteobacteria bacterium | reverse complement strand
CTGCACCACGCGCAGCTCGGTCGGTGTGAAATCCCGGCCCTCGATCTTGGTGTGGAAACGACCACTGCCACCGAAGAAGCTGTCCACAACGCTGAACACCAACTTGGGGTCGAGCACGAACAGCGACTTGCCGCGCAACGGCGAGACCTTGGTGATATTCAGGCTGGTGGGAACGAACAGGCTGTGCACGAACTCCGAGAACTTGAGCATCTGCACACCCGACACCGAGATGTCGGCGCTGCGCCGCAACATGTTGAACAGGCTGGTGCGGAAGTACCGCGCGAAGCGCTCATTTATCATCTCCAGCGTCGGCAAGCGGCCGCGGACGATCCGGTCCTGGCTGGCAAAGTCGTAGTTGCGTGCCTCCGCAGGGTCCAGGACCTCGTCCGACCCGGTCTCTACGTCGCCGCTGTCAACGCCGTGCAAGAGTGCGTCGATTTCGTCCTGGGAAAGCAGATCAGAGGCGGCCATGGTTACTGCATCACGAATTGGGTGAAGAACACGCCCTTGATCGTCCCGGGCTCGTGGAGTTCTTTGAGTTGGATATTCAGCAGCTCATGGATCGCCGCCTGCAACGCCTGCTTGCCGTCCACTGTCATCAGTTCCGCCGACTGCTGCGATTCGAGCAGGTTCAACAAATGATGCCGGATCAGTGGATCATTGTTTTTCAGGGTATCGAGCACCGACGGCGCCCGGGTCATCACCTCGAGCGCGATCTGCAGCATCTCTGCCGGCCCACCCGGCACCAGGTTGACGACGAACGGCGGATCGAACTTGTGGTAGGCAGGCTCGCCGTCCTCGGCTACCGGCGCCTGTTCCTCCACCACCACCCCGTCGGCAGGCACTTCCTCGCCGCCGAGCAGGAAAAACGCTGCGCCACCGGCACCGAGCAACAGCACCGCGGCCGCCGCGATGATGATCAGCTTCTTCCTGCCACCACCCTGTCCTTCACCTTCACCGGCGATGTCTTTTTCGTCAGCCATTGGCGCCCTTCCATCCAGTTTGCAACATGCGGTCGAATCCGACCTGCACACAGGAATGCAACCCTTGTGCCATTGTTTGGTGAACTTTTTTCTGTTGTAAACTCAATGGGTTGGAAGTTGCCGCGCGCGCAACGTCAGGCGTTTGACGAATGTGACCGAACCGTTCAGGCGGAATTTCGGCGGTGTTGAAGACCTGCCGAGGCGATCAGCGGCAGAAAAACCCGTCGTCAGCGTTGCAGCTGGGGCGGAAGCGGAAGGACATTGGAATCACGCGTATAGGTCTGCGACTGATAGTCGATACCCGACGCCGGCGGCGCATCGCCCACGTGCCAGGCACCGCTCGCGTCCTGCCACTTGTATACCGTCGTGGTCTGCAGGTCCCGGCCGAGCGACGTCCTTGCCGCCCATTGCGGGATGTCTTCGGGGTGCAGTTTGAAATAGCCAACGGTGGCACCCAGCACCAGCAGCAATGCGACCGCCCACAACAGGCGGTTGCTTTTCGACTCGTGACGCATGCGGTGGATCGACATGGCAGGCCCTGGCACAGTGACGCGGTCGGTTGACTGTAGCGCTGAACGCGATGCGCCTCCAGTGCGGTCCGGCGATGAGGCCACGGCCGTCACCGCCGCGTTCGCGGATCAGGGGTAGACCCTGTTCCAGTCCTTCTTCATGTCGACCACCACCCAGGCGCTGCCAGCCGCCAGATTCAGGGCCTTGTCGAGCGTGCCGATGTGTGACGCGCAGTCATAGGCCCATTCGCGCTCGTCGGCTGGCACGAAATCTGCCCCACCCGGGCTGGTCACGCGCTCGACGACTGCAAGGGATCATTCGCCATGGCACCCACCGCGGCCAGCATCAACGCGCCGGCCAGCCCCAGCCGCGCCAGGCGATGCCCGGTCGTCGTTGCCATGTCGAAACCCCTCTGCTTGAAAAAAAAGGGACCGCCATCCCTCTCAGGTTGACGGTCCCGGTTGACACTGATCAGTGCCCGCTGGTGGCCTGCTTCAGCTGCTCTTCGATCTTGGTCAGGTTGAACGACCCCGGGCTCTGGCTGGGCGGGTAGTCCTGCATGGTCTTGAGGAACTTGGCCGCCAGGGCCTGGATCGGCACGATGATGTACGGCCGATCGAGGAACCAGTCGTTGTAGGTGTTGGAGTTGTGCTGCGCCTTCTCGAAGGGGTCGCGGCGCAGGTGGAACAACAGCGGCACGCGCAGCTCAGTGAACGGCTCGCGCCACACGCCGAAGGCCTGCCCGCGGTTCTCGAGGAACACGACCTTCCAGTCGTCATAGCGTGCGGCAACCACCTGGCCGTCATCGTTCACGTACCAGAATTCCTT
>JAGRHB010000385.1 GCA_020445245.1 Gammaproteobacteria bacterium | reverse complement strand
TCGGGCGCGATGAAATGCCCAACCGGGATGCCGTTGACGGTGCAGAATCGCGGCACCGGTACCATGGTGTCCCCATGCCCACCGAGAACAATGGTGGTGATATCACGGGTCGAAAAGCCGGTCTCCATCGCAATGAAGGAAGCCATGCGCGAGGCATCCAGGACACCTGCCTGTCCGATCACCCGCTCACGCTCCCAACCGGTCCGCTGCCACACGCGATAGGTCAACACGTCCACCGGGTTGGTGACCATGATGACGATCGCGTCAGGCGCGTACTTCATGATATCGCCGACAATCTGGTCGATGACCTGGACGTTGATGTCGAGCACATCGGAACGCGACATCCCGGGTTTGCGTGGCACCCCCGCGGTCACCACCACGACATCGGCGTCCTGCATGGCAGCAGGATCATTGCTGCCGGTAACACGGGTATCGAACTCGAAAAACGGTGCCGTCTGGAAGATATCCAGCGCCACACCCTGCGGGACATCCTCGCGGATATCGATCAGGACCACTTCACGGCAGGTTTCCTGCTCCGCCAGGATCTGCGCCGTAGTCTCACCGACCCGGCCCGCTCCCACGATTGCCACTTTCTGCATTGTTTTTCTCCAGTACGCTCTGTCGTCGGGGCAACCCCGCTCCCCTGAGCTTAGACGAGGAAAACCACGCTACTCTTGGAAAACTCAAAGGCCATTCTGGACTTTTTCCCGGAATAGCGGCCGCGCTAACGACGACGCGCAGCCGGAGCTGCGCGCGTAGTGCGAAACGGCAATGGCGGCCTGTATTCAGAAGGCGGGATAGTCCGCCGGCCACGGCGCCCTCGCCACACCACTTTCCACCGCTGCCCGCGCCACCGCGGGCGGGATCACGTCCTTCAACCGCGCATCCAGGGGCTTGGGCAGGATGTAGTCGGGGCCAAAGGCCAGCGACTGCAGGCCATAGGCATCGAGCACCTCTTGCGGAACCGGCTGGTGGGTCAGTTCCTTGAGTGCGTGGACCGCGGCAATCTGCATGTCTTCATTGATGCGGCTGGCACGCACGTCCAGGGTCCCGCGGAAGATGAACGGGAACCCCAGTACGTTGTTGACCTGGTTCGGGTAATCGGATCGGCCAGTCGCCATGATCAAATCGCTGCGCACCGCCCTTGCCACCTCGGGCCGGATCTCCGGCACCGGATTCGACAACGCGAACACGATCGGCTTTTCCGCCATCGAGGCCACCATCTCGGCACTCACCAGGTCGGGACCGGACACACCGACGAAAACGTCGGCGCCGTGCATCGCGTCCGCGAGTGTGCGTGCTTCGGTCTCGACCGCGACACCGAACTTGTAGGGGTTGAGGTCCTTGCGGCCGAGATGGATGACGCCATTGCGATCGATGACCAGGAAGTTGTCCCGATGCGCACCCATGGCGATCAGCAGTCGCACCGCCGCTATGCCGGCGGCACCGGCACCGAGCACCACGATGCGCGCCTTGTCCAGCTCCTTACCCTGCAGCTCCAGCGCATTGAGCAGCGCAGCGGCGATGATGATCGCAGTACCATGCTGGTCATCGTGAAACACCGGGATGTCGAGCTGATCGATCAGCGCCTGCTCGATCTCGAAACAATGCGGCGCCGCGATGTCTTCGAGGTTGATGCCGCCAAAGGTCGGGGCGATGCGCATGACGGTCTCGATGAATTCCTGTGGGCGCTTGGCATTCACCTCGATATCGAACACATCGATGCCGGCAAAGTGCTTGAACAGCACACCCTTGCCCTCCATCACCGGCTTGCCCGCCAGTGCACCCACATTACCCAGCCCCAGCACCGCGCTGCCGTCGGTGATAACCGCCACCAGGTTGCCCTTGGCCGTGTACTTGTACGCATCCAGCGGATCGGCGGCGATGCACCGAACCGGTTCGGCGACGCCGGGCGTGTAGGCGAGAGCGAGATCGCGCTGGGTGCGGGTCGACTTGGACACCTCCACGCTGATCTTTCCCGGGCGTGGATTCGCGTGGTAATCGAGTGCGGCCTGGTTGATCTCGAAATCGGCGTCCTGGTTTTTTTGATCTGCCTGACTCATTGACTGACTCCGGGGTCCGGGCGATGTGCCCTGATTCGAAACGACAAAAGGCGCCACGAGGGCGCCTTCCGGTAACCATCCAAGCCGGAAAGGCTCAGCGGCGGAAACGCTTGCGGAACTGATCGACGCGACCCGCGGTATCCATCAGCTTCTGCTGGCCGGTATAGAAAGGGTGGCAGGCGGAGCACACTTCGACCTGCAGGGATTCCTCGCCCAGGGTCGAGCGCGTATTAAAGGTATTGCCGCAGCTGCAGACGACCTTG
>JAGRHB010000384.1 GCA_020445245.1 Gammaproteobacteria bacterium | reverse complement strand
TGGCGGCACAGTCGGCGTTCGTGGCCGATACGGTGGTCGAGGGCCAGGCACCGGTTTCGAACCTGCAGATCACCGCCTCCCCCGCCGGGGAATCGATCCTGCGCTGGGGCGATACCGAGTATGCCTTCGACTACCGCCGCCGCCGTGGTGTGGCGCCCGTCCGCTGGGGCTACACCTGGGATGCGATTACCGGGTCGGGCCGCCAGATCCGGCGCAGCGACGATTCACTGTCCCTGCTGACCCGCCTGCTCGACGACGGCGGCTCGGCGCCGGTCAATCAGGCACGGATGCGCTTTCTGCCCGGAGCACGCGGCGACATCGTGCTGCGCAAAGAGGTGCGCCCGGCGATCGAGGGCGAACGTATCCGGATTCAGGCACTCGCCCTGGCAGTGAGACTCCAGCTGTACAAGACCTACCAGAGCAGGACGTTGTCGCTGCACGCGGGGCATGGCGTCACTGTCGCGGTGAGCCAGTCAGATCTGAACGGCCGCCGCAACGGCCGGGGACACTTCCACCGCTTTTACTCGCCGGGTCAGCTGGTCACGGTCAGGGTCCCGCCGCAGGTCGGCGAGTACAGGTTCACGGGTTGGTTCGATGAGGCGGGCAGGCCGGTCGGCAGTGAACCCAGCCTGACAATCAGGGTCGACCAGCATCTCTCACGTCGGGCTCGGTACGCGGCCGGCGATCGGCTGTGAGCGCGGTGATGAAGCGCCTGGTTCACCGGGTCTGCCTGGTGCTGTCGGCCCTGGCATCGACCGCCGGCGGCATCGTCCTGGCCGGGCCGGCTGAAAGCATCGGGCTGACGTCCGGTTTCGAACTGCAGGTGCAGCGGTTTGCGGCCGACGGCCGCGACCTGCTGATCTGGGTGCCCTCGGAGTACGGCATCCGCGAGGGCAATACGCCGTTTGCGCGAACCATCCAGCAGGCGGGCATCGACTACTGGCTGGTCGACCTGCACGAATCCTACATGGCGACAACCGGACGCGATGCCTATGCGGCATTCGAGCCGGCGCACGTGAAGGAACTCATCGACCATGCCGTCCAGCAGGGCTGGCAACGGATATTTCTCGGCGGAGAAAGCCGCGGTGCCGCGCTCGCGATGCAGGCTGCGCGCCTGTGGCAGACCGAGAATCCCGGCAAGCCGGCGCTTATCGGGATGTTGTTCTACCACCCGAATCTCATCGAGGGGTACACGGGGATAGGCGAGGAAGCAAGGTTTCGCAAGATTGCCCGGGAGACCAATCTGCCCGTTTACATATTCCAGCCGCAGTTCAATACCAAGTACCTGCACAGCCGGGCGCTGGCCGAGCAGCTGCAGACGGGTGGATCGGCGGTCTACCTGCATTTCCTGCAAGGTGTCAGGGGAGGATTCCACGTGCGTGATGCCGATCGCCTGAATGCGCGCGAAACCGAAGAGCGCGGATTGCTCGGCGATCGGATCGGCCACGCGATACGCCTGCTGGCGCTATCGCCTCCACCCCTGGGTGCGGCCGAACCTGCAGACGACACGGCACTGCCAGGCGACATCGGCGAACCGGGGACCGGCCTGGTGGCGGTCAATCGTCTGCAATCCGCCTCGTTGCGACTGCGCGACGACGATGACCGGATGGTCGATCTGCAGAATCTCGACGGCGAGGTTGTCCTGGTCAATTTCTGGGCCAGCTGGTGCGGTCCCTGTGTCAAGGAGATAGGCTCGCTGATCCGCCTGGTCGAGCACTTCGACGGCCGGCCATTTCGTGTACTGACAGTGAACATCAGTGAAGACAGGGCGCACGTCGCTGACTTCTTCGACACCCGCGACATCGTGCCGAATTTCCAGGTCCTCTACGACCTCGACGGCAGTGCCGCGAGGCGCTGGCGGGTGTACGCGGTACCATCGACCTATCTGCTCGACGCGCAAGGCAGGGTCCGCTACGGCTATCGGGGTGCGCTGAAGTGGGACCGGTCCGACGTGATCGAGACGGTCGACGGCCTGCTCGACGAGATCCGGAAACCTGGCCCGGGAGGCATCTCACTCAAATGATTTCCCAGTGAAAGCATCGGCATCCGTACACGAGCGCCGGCCATAGCCAAACACTATTCAAGCAATCGTAATAATTCATTTCATTAATATTCCTGGGTCCCCTAAGTTGAGTTCCGGGACGACAGCCACCAACCGGTCGGCGGTCGCCAAGGTACACAAAAGAGGAACCCGCCATGAGTGACAAACCGACCAAACTGACCACGACAAACGGCTGCCCGGTAGCCGACAACCAGAATGTGATGACCGCCGGACCACGTGGCCCGATGCTGTTGCAGGATTTCTGGTTTCTGGAAAAGCTGGCCCA
>JAGRHB010000383.1 GCA_020445245.1 Gammaproteobacteria bacterium | reverse complement strand
CCGGTTCACCGTTGTCGCGGCAGATGCAGGGGCAGGGGTTGCGGCGGCAGCCGGTGCGTGGGGCTTGCCTGTCGATGTGTCTATCGTGCTCTGTACCGATGGCGCGGCCGATTGCGGTGGAGCTGGCGGCGTGGGTGACCCGGGTTCCGGTGCCATTGGCGCCTGTTCGGTGGGGGCCGTCACGGGCGTCTTGGTCGGTGCTTTATCCAGCGGCGGTGCCAGTTCGCCTTCCTGGTAGCATCGCCAGCCCTGACCGTCGGCCGTCGCCCTGCAGTCCCACGCCGGCTCAGCCGCTTGTGCCGTGACATGCAACAGCAGCAGGCCGGCGAATCCTGCCAGGAACGGATGGGTTGCCGGGCGCTGCATGGCCGCGTGCAGTGGCTTGAGGCGGATGATCCGTTGGGTCCCTGGCACGTGGCTGTTCTTTGCTTTCCTGGTGTGCTGCCCGGCTGACGGCTTGCGCGTGGGTGGCGGCTAGGGCCGTCGGATGCGGACGCCTCGGTGGCGGCGCTTCGAGGGGCGGTAAAATCTCATAGAATAAGGTTTTCTTCAATTCCCGACGGCTCGCATTGGCGGCGCTTGCGGGTCAAAGTGAGGCCCGTATGCCGCAACGTCTGCGTCAGCTGAAGCAATGGCTAGTGCAGTCCTGCCGCCTGTCGTTCGAGGACATAGCACCGGCGTCCGCCGATGCCAGTTTCAGGCGTTATTTTCGGGTCGTCCTGAGCGACGGCTCGACCCTGGTCGCGATGGATGCGCCGCCAGACAAGGAGGACTGTCATCCGTTCGTCGCCGTCGCCGGGCGCATGAGGCTGGCGGGTCTGCACGTGCCACGGATCTTTGCCCAGGACCTGGCGCAGGGCTTTCTGCTGCTCGAGGACCTCGGTACCCGGCCCTACCTCGGCGAGTTGAACGCCGGCTCGGTCGATTCTCTCTACGGCGATGCGGCGCGGGCGCTGCTGCGCCTCCAGGTCGGCGCCCCAACCGAGGGGCTGCCGCACTACGACCGGGCGATGCTGTTGCGCGAGATGCAGTTGTTTCCGGAATGGCTGCTCGGCCGGCACCTGGAACTGGAGTTGAGCGGTCCGGAGGCCGGAATGCTGGCCCAGGCATTCGAACTGCTGGTGGACAACGCGCTGGCACAGCCGGTGGTATGCGTCCACCGGGATTTTCACTCTCGCAACCTGATGGTCGTGGACGACGGCAACCCGGGCGTGATCGACTTTCAGGACGCGGTCGCGGGACCGCTGAGCTATGACCTAGTATCGCTGCTGCGCGACTGTTATGTGCGTTGGCCGGCCGGACAGGTGGATGCCTGGGTTGGCGATTACTTCGAGGCGGCGCGGCGCGCCGGCCTGACCGGCGATGTCGATTCGGCGACCTTTCTCGCCTGGTTCGATCTGATGGGCGTGCAACGGCACCTCAAGGCGGCCGGGATCTTCGCCCGCCTGAACCACCGCGATGGCAAGCCGGGCTACCTGGCGGATATCCCCCGCACGCTTGGCTACGTCGTCGAGGTCGGCCAGCGCCGGCAGGAAGTCACGGCACTGGCCCGCTTCGTGGCCGAGCGCGTCCTGCCGCGGATGTGACGGTCCGGCAACAATGCCGTCTTGCGTGCGGTCTATCGGTAATCGGGGTCTCGCGTGTAGACTGCTCCGGCGATATCCGGCAATCGGCGCCGGGAGTGGTTTCGTTCCCATCGCGGTGTCAGGAAACTTGACACTTGCGCAATGCCGTCCCCCCCGGGTTGCCGCCTGTCGCCTTGCCAAACAAAGAGATACGGCGATGGCACTGAAAGTGCATGTCTCGTCTGCATAGTTAAGGAGACCGGTTGCGATGGCAGCTCACGACGACAAGATTTCGACTAACAGACGCAGGCTTTTCAAGGCGCTGTCGAGTGTGCCGGTGGTGATGACGCTACGGCCGGGGTCGGCCTTGGCCAACTCCAGTGCGTATCAGTGTGTCCGAAAGGCCCGTGAGGAGCATTCGGGTTACCACTGGAAAGACAAATCGATGTCGGGGCATTTCAGTTCATGTGATTCGCATGACATGTGCAAAGACGACACCGATGGGATGCTGTTCAAACGCCTGAACTACTGGCATACCACTGACCAGGACGACGTCATCGAAGTGACGGATGCCGGCGTAGGGTGTCCGGAAATGGTCGTTGAGATGGAAGACGGCGCGCTCGTGGACCTGTCGACGGGACAGCCGGTGCCGAGTCACATTCGCAAGGGTGGTCTGAGCAGCGATGGACGGCGGATTCTCGAAGTAACCAAGATTGACCGTAGCGGAAACACGGTCGTGTGCCGCAAGGTTGTGAGCCAGAAGGGCT
>JAGRHB010000382.1 GCA_020445245.1 Gammaproteobacteria bacterium | reverse complement strand
GGACGGGCGAAACCTTCGACTGGGATCGTATCCCCACCACGTTGGGGCCACGCATCGTGCTCGCCGGTGGGCTGACCCCGGACAATGTGGCGGATGCGGTGCGCCGGGTCCGGCCCTATGGCGTCGATGTCAGCGGTGGGGTCGAGGCGGCGAAGGGCATCAAGGATCCGCAAAAGATCAAGGCCTTCATCGAAGAGGTATCAAGTGCAGAACAATGAGATGCGTCTGACGGATCTGCCGGACGAACACGGCCATTTTGGCCCCTACGGCGGCATCTTCGTCGCCGAGACCCTGATGGAGCCGCTGGACGAATTGCGCGTCGCGTACCAGAAGTACCTGAAGGATCCGGCGTTTGTCGCCGAACTCGATGCCGATCTGCAGCACTATGTCGGCCGGCCGTCACCGATCTACCACGCAGAACGCCTGAGTCGCGAACTTGGTGGCGCGCAGATCTACCTCAAGCGTGAAGACCTCAATCATACGGGCGCACACAAGATCAACAACACGGTCGGACAGGCGCTGCTCGCCAAACGGATGGGCAAGACGCGCATTATTGCCGAAACCGGTGCGGGTCAGCATGGTGTCGCCTCTGCGACGGTGGCGGCCAGGCTCGGTCTGGAGTGTGTCGTATACATGGGCGAGGTCGATGTCGCGCGGCAGGAGGCCAATGTTTACCGTATGCGACTGCTTGGCGCCGAGGTGCGCTCCGTGTCGTCCGGCTCGAAGACGCTCAAGGATGCACTGAACGAGGCGATGCGCGACTGGGTGACCAATGTCGACAACACCTTCTACATCATCGGGACGGTTGCAGGGCCACATCCCTATCCGGCGATGGTGCGTGATTTCCAGGCGGTGATCGGCCGTGAGGCACGTGCGCAGATGCTGGACAGGACCGGACGCCTTCCGGATGCGCTGGTCGCCTGCGTCGGCGGTGGATCGAATGCGATCGGGCTGTTTTTCCCTTTTCTTGACGATGCCGATGTGGCGATCTATGGCGTCGAGGCGGCAGGTGACGGTCTTGCCACGGGGCATCACGCGGCCCCGTTGTGCGCCGGCAAACCGGGCGTGCTGCATGGCAACCGCACCTACCTGATGGAGGACAAGGACGGCCAGATCATCGAGACGCATTCAATCTCGGCCGGTCTCGACTACCCGGGTGTCGGACCCGAGCATGCCTGGCTGAAAGATTCGGGTAGGGCGAACTATGTCGCGGTGACCGACGACGAGGCGCTGCAGGCTTTTCACCGGCTGACCCGGACGGAGGGTATCATCCCGGCGCTCGAGTCGAGCCACGCGATCGCACAGGCAATGAAAATGGCGCCGCAGATGGACAAGGGCCAGACCCTGCTGGTCAACCTGTCCGGGCGGGGGGACAAGGACATGCACACGGTTGCAGCGCGCGAGGGACTGAAGCTATGAGCCGGATTGCCGGAGTGTTCTCGGCGCTGCGTGAACAGGGCCGCCAGGCGCTGATTCCGTTTGTCACTGCAGGTGACCCGGAACCTGCAGTAACGCTGCCATTGATGCATGCCCTGGTCGAGGCAGGCGCCGACATCATCGAGCTCGGTGTGCCCTTCTCCGATCCGATGGCGGATGGACCGGTGATTCAACGCGCCAGCGAGCGTGCGCTGAAACACCATGTGTCGCTGCATGATGTAATCGATATGGTGCGCGATTTCCGCCGCACGAACGCACACACGCCGGTGGTGCTGATGGGCTACCTCAATCCGCTGGAGGTGATGGGTTACGCGGCCTTTGCCGAGGCCGCTTCTGCTGCCGGCGTGGATGGGGTGCTGACCGTCGACATCCCGCCGGAAGAGGGCGAGGTCTTCGTGCCGGCGATGAAAGCCTGGGGAATCGATCCGATCTTCCTGCTGGCTCCAACCAGCAATCGGGCACGCATCGAACGCATCACGGCGGCCGCCAGTGGTTTCGTCTACTACGTTTCGTTGAAAGGGGTGACCGGTGCCGCCAACCTGTCGCTGGACAGTGTGCGGGAGAAACTTGCCGAGATCCGCAGCTGCACCGATCTTCCTGTCGGTGTCGGCTTTGGTATCAAGGATGCGCAGACCGCGGCGGCAATGGCACGGTTTGCCGACGCTGTCGTCGTTGGCAGCGCCCTGGTGTCGCGTATTGAGGCCAACATCGGTAAGCCGACGACCGCGATCGACCAGATCAGGACTGTGCTCGGCGAGATGCGCACCGCGATGGACGCAGGTTGAGCAGGGCGATCTGCTAGAATTTCGCCAGGCAAGAAACGGGGACACGCATGAGCTGGTTCGAAAAACTGATGCCCAGTCGGATCCGGACCGAGGGCGGCAACAAAAAGGCC
>JAGRHB010000381.1 GCA_020445245.1 Gammaproteobacteria bacterium | reverse complement strand
TAAGCGTTGGCTGCCTGCTGATCGAACGGCTCGAAAGTGTTGGCAATGACCATCTGCAGCGACCTGGGAGGCGTGCCGTGGTGGCCGGTCATGGCGGCCATCCAGATATCGGCCGATTGTATCGGGTCTGGCGTGACGCGGCTGCGCGGGTTGGCTTTCGGCAGCAAGCCATTTTCCTGCCATACCTGCCGGATACTATTTTTTCAGAGCAGTTAACCCAGGGTGTCGTGCCGGTGTCGGGACTGTTTGTCGGTTTCACGCCCCTGCATCATCAGGAGGCAGGTCACTGCGCAATAGTCGGAAGGTGATGTCGCAACACGCTGTCGCCCACTGCGGCTACATCGTACAGATGACTCAAATATGCCACGAAAAAGGCCGGAGCACCTTCGCGCACCGGCCTTTTTCTAGTACTTGGATGCAGGTTCGACCTCAGGACTTCGCCGCATCCGCATCGCGCGCCGCGGCGATCTCGCGCAGGCTGTCGGCCGCCGAGACACAGCCCAGCGGAATGACCAGCAGGGTCAGCACGGTCGACACAAAGACACCGAACATCAGCGAGATCGCCATGCCCTGGAAGATCGGGTCGGTCAGGATCACGCTGGCGCCGCCGATCAGCGCGAACGCGGTGATCATGATCGGACGCGTGCGCGCCTTGCACGAGCGCAGCACCGCTTCGCGCACGTCGATTCCCTGGCGCACCTCCTCGATCGCAAAGTCGACCAACAGGATCGAGTTGCGCACGATGATCCCGGCGAGCGCGATGAACCCGATCATCGAGGTCGCGGTGAAGAAGGCGTTCTTGCCGGTCAGCAGGCCGACCAGCCAGTGCCCCGGCACGATGCCGAGCAGGGTCAGCGGGATCGGCGCCATGATGATCGCCGGCACCAGGAAGTTGCCGAACATGCCGACCACCAGCATGTAGATCAGCACCAACGCCACCGCGAACGCCGCACCCATGTCGCGGAAGGTCTCGTAGGTCACGGTCCATTCGCCCGCCCATTCGAATGCCGAAAGGCCTTCGTCATCGGGCTTGCCGGTCATGGTGCCGGACAGTGTCTGGCCGTCTGGGGTGACGTAGTCCTGCAGCCTCTCGTCGATCTCCATCATCGGGTAGATCGGTGCACCGAGGCGTCCGACGGCGTCACCGACCACGTATTCCAGTGGACGCAGGTCCTTGTGATAGATGATCGGGTCTTCCTGGATGCGCTCGAAGCTGCCCAGTTCCGCCAGCGGCAGGGTCGTGCCGCCGGGTCCTGGTACAGGCAGATCACTCAGTGCCTTCGGGTTGGCGCGCAGGGCCAGCGGCGCCTCGATCACGATCCAGGTCGGTTCCAGCGCCGAGCCTTCACGGACATCGGTGATCTTGTAGGCGCCCATCGCAGTCGACAGGGTCTCGATCACGGTGCGCGTCGACACGCCCTTGGTCGAGGCCTTCTGGGTGTCGATCACGAAGCGCCAGGCCTCGTATGGCTGGCTCATGTAGTTGTCGACATCGGCCAGCCCTTCGACGGATTCGAACAGTGCGGTCATGTCGGCCGCCACCTGGCGCCGGGTGACTGCGTTGGGGCCGTAGATCTCGGCGACCACGGCCTGGATGACCGGCGGCCCGGGTGGCATCTCGGCGATCGTGATGCGCGCACCGACGTCGCGCCCCAGCGGCGCCAGCAGGGCACGTGCCTCCTCGGCGATCTGGTGGCTGCTGCGCTTGCGTTCCTTCTTGTTCAGCAGCTGCACCTGGATCTCGGCCAGCCAGGGGTCGGCGCGCAGGTAGTAGTGCCGCACCATGCCGTTGAAATCGAACGGGCGTGCGGTGCCCGTGTAGGTCTGCAGTGCCGTCACCTCGGGGATCTCGCGCAGCTGTTCGGCGACCGCGCGGGCCAGGTTTGCGGTGGCCGGCAGCGCCGTACCCTCGGGCATGTCGATCACGACCGCGAACTCCGGTTTGTTGTCGTAGGGCAGCATCTTCACCGTCACCGCGGTGGTGTAGAACATCGTGCAAACGGCGAAGAACAGCAGCACCAGGCCGCCGAGAAAACCGTAGCCCGCCGCCTTGCTGTCGAGCAGGCGGGGAATGACCTTGCGGAACAGCCTGTCGAGCTTTTCGTTGCTCGCGTGTTCGGCCTGCTCGGCCTTTTCCAGCTGCGCCATCGACGGGCGGATGCGCATCGCCAGGTAGGACGTGAAGGCAAACGCGGCGAACAGGGAGATCACCATCGCGATCGAACCCAGTACCGGGATCGGCGCCATGTACGGCCCCATCAGGCCGCTGACGAACGCCATCGGCATCAGTGCCGCGACCACGGTGAAGGTCGCGAGGATGGTCGGGTTGCCG
>JAGRHB010000380.1 GCA_020445245.1 Gammaproteobacteria bacterium | reverse complement strand
GTTGTGGCACCGCTACGAACTGGACGATCAGGGCATCGTGCGTGCGGCACGTATCGTGCCGCCGACCAGCCAGAACCAGGCGCGCATCGAGGCAGACCTGCGTCGCAGCCTGCTCCAATACGGCCTGAACCGGGCCGATGACAAACTGCGTCTGCGCGCCGAGACGGTGATCCGCAACTACGATCCGTGCATCTCCTGCGCCACCCATTTTCTGAAGATCGGGGTAACGCGCCGGTGATCCGGATCATCGGCCTGGGCTCACCATTTGGCGACGATCAGGTCGGCTGGCGGGTGGTCGAACTGCTCCAAGACAGGCTGGATCCACAGGTCGACCTCGTCGCCCTAGACCGGCCCGGCGCAGCACTGATCAACTGGATGGCCGGTGTACGACGGCTGGTGATCGTTGACGCCCTCGTCTCCGGACATGCCCCAGGTCATACCACCCGGCTGACCGTTTCGGATCTGGACGCACTGGCAGGTGGGACAAGCAGCCATCAACTCGACCTCGCACAGACGCTGGCGCTGGCAGGTGCGCTCGACTGCCTGCCGGAACAGGTCGAGATCTATGGCATTGAGATCGACTCGCTGCAACGTACCGGATTGAGCGCCGCAGTGGCCGACGGCGCGGTGACACTCGCCAAGACCCTGGCCACGACATTGACCGACCTCCCGGTCGCGCGTATCGAAACGACATATTCTTGATCTAGATCATGATTCGCGGCTTTCTGATACGGGTATATTCCGCGCCCTCGTGATATTGCCTGCCAACCCCGTGCAGTAACCGGCAGCCTCGATTGCATCAAGAAAAACCAATGGGGTACCGAATCATGTTCAGAAAACTAATTGTGACTGCCGCTCTTTTCGTGCCGAGCGTACATGCCTGGTCGGCCGACATGGCCAATGGTCAGCAGATAAACAAGAGTTGCGCACTGTGTCACGGCGCTTACGGTCAGGGAGCCTCGGGCAAACTCTCGCCACGCATCGCCGGACTTCCGCGGGAATACATCGTCAAGGCGATGAAGGATTACGTTGCAGGCACCCGCGCCTACCCCCTGATGGTGCGGACCTCGCAGATCGACAAATTCACCGAGCGCGATTTCGAAGATGTCGCGGCTTACCTCTCCTCGCTGGACCTCAGTTCGGACCAGATGTTCAACATCAACAAATCGTTCGGCGATGACAAAGCGGGCAAAGACATCTACCGGGCCGACTGCAAAAACTGTCACAACAGCGATGGTTACGGCAAACCCAGCAAGGACGCCCCCCCGCTGGCCGGACAGCATCCCGAGTATCTTTATACGACGATGCGCGGCTTCGCAGAGGGGCACCGCATCCACGCGAACGATAAAGAAGACGATACGTTCTCGGACTACAAGGACACCGACTTCATCAACCTTGCTGCCTATCTGAGCACGCTGGACGACGTCAAGGTGGCCCAGGGATATCAGTTCTCGCCGCCGATGTACCGGCCGAGTTTCGCGCGTCCCTCGCATGATCTCAGCGACAGCATTCAGATCACCGACATCACGCAGACCGTGGTGCGCATGGCGCTTGACGAGGGCGTGACCACTGAAAAAGCCGAAGAGGCGATGCTGGCCAAGGCCGAAGAGATCGGGCTGAAGAAGGTGGGGCAGCAAAAGGTCTCACAGTTCCTGTCCAAACAGGACGTCAAGATGCCGCACCTTTCGATCTTCCAGTTCTGCAATCCACTCGACGCCCGCATGATGGTGATCGCCGATCCGGTGTTCTCCAGCTACATGCCGTGCCGCATATCGATGGTTGAGGACGCCAATGGCAAACTCTGGCTGATGATGTTGAACCTCGACATGCTGATCAACAGCAAGCTGCTGCCGGCATCGGTCGTGGAAACGGCGGTCAAGGTAAATCAGCAGATGCTCGACGTGATGACCGCCGGCGCATCCGGCAAGCCCTGACACCAACCGCCGGGGCCCGACAACCCGGCACGACAGACAGAAAAGCCCTGTATCCGTTGCGGATCACAGGGCTTTTTCCTGCGCGCCGGAGGCATTCAGCGCACACGCCGCGCATCGACTGCAGGCGGAGGACAGAGAACCTGACCGGACTCCGGACCGAACTGGTACCCGTCCACAGGAAACCGCGGATTCAATCGGGGCCAGTCGGCAGGGGCTCCGCATCGACATCGCTACCAGACACCAGCCTGGCCGCATCCGCGCGGGTGTAGAACACGCCGTGGCGCGTAAAGCCGGCGACCACCGACGACACCGCTGCACTGACACCGCCGTCGTCACCGCGCACCGCGACCCAGTCACCCGGCAGGCCATCGAGCACGTGAACCGGTGCAGGACTGCCATCGGCAAAGCAC
>JAGRHB010000379.1 GCA_020445245.1 Gammaproteobacteria bacterium | reverse complement strand
GTGATGAACTTTTCGCCGGCAACGAACGCTATGCCAAGCAGGAGGTATTCGAGCGCTATACCTTGCTGCCATCCTGGAGTCGCCGTCTGCTGCTTGAGCCGGCACTGCGCCTGCTGCCCGATGCATCCCGGCTGGTTGGCAAGGCCAGGAGCTATACCGAACAGGCAAACACCCCGCTGCCCGACCGGCTGCATACCTACAACTTCCTCAGACGCCTGCAGGCGGAGAGGATCATCAACCGTGACTTCCTGGCGTCAGTCGACACCGAACTGCCGCTGCAACTGGATCGCGAGATTTACCATCAGCCAAAAGTCGCCAGCAGGCTGAACCGGATGCTGTATCTCGACTGGCATCACACCCTCGCAGATAATGATCTGCGCAAGGTGAACCGGATGTGTCAGCTTGCGGGGATTGAAGTCGAGTACCCGATGCTTGATGACCGTCTTGTCGAGTTGTCTACACGCATCTCGTCAACGCGAAAAATGCGCAGGAACCGACTGCGAGATTTCTACAAGCGCGCTGTCAGCGGCTTCCTGCCAGACGAGATCATCAACAAGCAGAAACACGGCTTTGGTCTGCCGTTTGGTGTCTGGATGGCGGAAGACCTCGGCCTGCAGGAACTGGCGATGGACAATCTGTCGCGCATGAAGCGCCGGCGCTACATTCAAGCCGGGTTCATCGACGAGATCATCGCTCTGCATCGTGAGCAACATGCCGGCTACTACGGCGAGTTCATCTGGGTCCTGATGATGCTTGAACTGTGGTTGACCGCCCAGGGATACGAACCGTAAAGATGTCAGATCAGGCCAAAATGGCAACGCGCCATGTCCACTGAAAAACGTGTCAGGTTCGTGTGCCAGGGCGTAAAGCGCGGTATGGCATAAGGATCGGTCGCCGCATCCATCGTCCCCCAGTCTGTTGCCACCGCCGCACGGAAGCCGGCCTCTTTGACGAACTCCGCATGCCTGCGCAGGTAATCACGCCCCAACTTTCCGTTAGGGTACGCAAACAGAGTCACGTCTTTCTGCAACCATTCCTCGAGGTCACGTTTGCCACTTATGATCTCCTCGCGTGCCACATCATCCGGCAGGGCCGCCAGGATCGGGTGTGTGCGCGTGTGACCACCGACCGTCGACAGGCGTGAATCCGCCAATCGCCGCAGGTGCGCCTTGGTCATCATCAGATCGACCGGTAAGCCGTCGACGAGGGAGGAAAACGTATCGACCTTGTCCTGCCGGTCCTGCAACGGCAGGTGCTTCCACGCAGTGATCGCCGCCGTCGCAAGGTGTCTTCTTGAGGCCCAGTCCGAAATCTCGAAACTGCTCGGGTTAACGCCATCCAATGAATAGCTGCCCGGCTGCAGCCTGCGTGCGGTTTCGATAATGGAGTCGTTCCACATCCGGCCACCGTCGATGAAGCTGCTTGCGACAAAGAAAGTCGCCGGTACCGCGAACTCTTCGAGAATCGGCAGGGCTACCAGGAAGTTATCTGCGTACCCGTCATCAAACGTGATGCTTACCGTCGGTCCGTGCTGACGATGATTCCCGGCACGCGTTACCGCCTCTTCGAGGCTGATCACCTCAAAACTGCCGGCCAGCCACTTCACGAGGACGCGGAACCAATCGGCCGTCGGCTCGTCCGGGCTCATGGGATCTTGTTCGTTCAGCACCCGATGAAATATCAGCGTGTGATGACGCGCGAGTCTCATGCTGGAAACCGCAAGTGCCTTGATCATGCGAATCCGTCTTGGAGCTTTGGAACAGGAACACCCTGCACTATGCCCCAAACTCCTTCTTGATCTGATCGAGGCTGGTGTGTCGCACGTCCTTTCCCTTGACGAAATAGATGACGTATTCGGAGATATTGCAGCAGCGGTCGCCTATCCGCTCAAGTGCCCGTGCTGCCCAAATCAAGTCAAGCACACTGGGGATCGAACGCGGATCTTCCATCATGTAGGTCATGCTCTGACGCATGATGCTCTCGTACTCACGATCGATATTCACGTCCTCATGCGCGACCCGGATCGCCGCATCCACGTCCATCCTTGCGAAGGTATCCAATGCACCATGCAGCATCTGTTGAACCTGTGACCCGAGATGCGCGATCTGTCCGAACAGATTGCGTCCATGATCGCCGCCGGCAGCGCGGATCGCCATGCGTGCAACACGCTTTGCCTCATCACCGATACGTTCGAGATCGGCCGTGGTCTTGATCACCGCGAGCACCAGACGCAGGTCGCTGGCGGTTGGCTGGCGCAACGCCAATATTTTCGTACAGCGTTCATCGATATCGACGTCGCAGGCATTGACCTTGTAGTCGTTCGAGACTACCGATTCGGCGGTGGC
>JAGRHB010000037.1 GCA_020445245.1 Gammaproteobacteria bacterium | reverse complement strand
GCTCTACCAACTGAGCTATTCCCGCCGAACGAGCGCCGTATTTTAGGCATTCGGCGACTTGTGTCAAGCCTGTTACTGTAAATCCTGCGGCAGGCGCGGCGACGAATCTTCGCCGCTCAGACTGGGCCATGCAGCACGCAGGTACAAGGTCATGGACCATAGCGTCAGGACCACCGCGACATACAGCAAAACCAGGCCCACCGTATACACCGGGATCTCCCAGAAATCGTCCCGGTAGATCAACAGGGTGATCGCGGCCATTTGCGCCGCCGTCTTGAACTTGCCGATTTCCGAGACCGCAACCCGGGTCCGTTTTCCCAGTTCGGCCATCCATTCGCGCAGCGCCGATATCGTGATCTCGCGACCGATAATCACCGCGGCTGCCACCGCAATAGCAACCTGGGGGTCGGCCTGAACCAGCAAAACGAGGGCAGTCGCCACCATGAGTTTGTCGGCTACAGGGTCGAGGAAGGCCCCCAGTGCCGACACCAGTTGCATCCGGCGGGCCAGATAGCCATCCAACCAGTCGGTGATCGCGGCCAGTACGAAGATCACGGTGGCCGCCTCGCGCGACCAGGCCATCGGCAGGTAGAACAACACAACGAACACCGGAATCAGGACGATCCGCAGCAGCGTCAGGAGATTCGGGAGATTATAAATCGGGCTCATTTGTTACCGTGAAATGCCGCGTAGATCTCTTGCGCCAGCTTCTCGCTGACACCTTCGACGGTACTGATATCTTCGATGCCTGCACGCGCCAGACCCTGCAGGCCACCGAACTGTTTGAGTAGACGTGCCCGGCGCTTCGGGCCGATGCCACTGATGTCCTCAAGTACCGAGCGCTTTTTCGCCTTGCCGCGCCGCTGACGGTGTCCGGTGATCGCAAATCGATGCGCCTCGTCACGGATCTGCTGCACCAGGTGCAGGGCCGGCGAGTCTGCAGGCAGTATAAGAGGGGTACTGCGCCCCAACAACAAAAGCTGCTCCATGCCGGGACGCCGGTCCGGCCCTTTGGCCACGCCGAGCAGCAGGACACCCGCCACGCCCAGTTCAGCCATGATTTCGCCGGCCACGGCCAGCTGTCCCAGACCGCCGTCGATCAGCAGGATGTCGGGCAGCCTGCCCTCGCCGGCCAACACCCGCTTGTACCGACGGTCCAATGCCTGGCGCATGGCTGCATAGTCATCACCCGGCGTGATCCCGGAGATGTTGAAACGACGATAGTCGGCCTTATTGGCCGCACCATCCACAAACACCACGCAGGATGCGACCGTCTGGTCACCCTGGGTATGGCTGATGTCGAAACATTCCATGCGCTGCGGTGGCTCGGCAAGGTCAAGCACCGCCTGCAGGGCGACGAGCCGGGCGCGGGCGCTGCCGGCGCTGGCCAGGCGCGAGGCCAGGGCCAGTGCTGCATTGTCCACCGCCATTTTCAGCCAGCGTGCACGTTCACCGCGCGGACGCGACTGGATTGTCACCTTGCGCGCCGCCTGCAGGCTCAGCGACTCTTCGAGCACGGCCTTATCGTCCGGTTCCACACTGACCAGGATCTGCTGCGGAACCGCTTTACCCAGATAGTGTTGCGCGATGAACGCCGAGATGATCTCGCCCGGCTCGGCGCCGTCACCCGAACGCGGAAACAGGCTCTTGTTTCCGAGATTGCGGCCCTGGCGCACGTAGAACAGCTGCACACAGGCAACGGCGCCCCCGGCGGCCACAGCGACAATATCGAGATCACCCCGTTCGCCGCTGACATACTGTTTTTCCTGGACCGCGCGCAGTGCGCCGATCTGATCACGCAGGTGCGCCGCCTCTTCAAATTCCAGTCGCGCGGCAGCCGCCTCCATCTTGTGTACCCAGCGCTCGACGACATCCGACGCCTTGCCCTCGAGAAACAGCTCCGTATCCCGTACATCCTGGTTGTATGCATCCGGCGTGACGAAGCCCACGCAGGGCGCAGTGCAGCGCTGGATCTGATATTGCAGGCAGGGTCGCGAGCGATTGCGAAAATAGCTGTCTTCACATTGCCGGACGGGAAACAGCTTCTGCAGCAGCTGCAGCGTTTCGCGTACTGAACTGGCACTGGGATAGGGACCGAAAAAGCGACCCTTGGCCTTGCGCGCCCCACGGTGGAATGCGAGTCGTGGGAATTCCTCTTCCGACAGAAACAGGTAGGGATAACTCTTGTCGTCACGCAGGAGCACGTTGTAGCGCGGCTTGTGCTCCTTGATCAGGTTGTTTTCCAGCAACAGCGCCTCGGCTTCGGTATGCGTCGCCGTGATTTCGATATCCCGGATCTGCGCCACCATGCTGGCAATCCGTCGATTCGCTGCGCGGGTGAAGTAGCTGCCGACCCGCCGACGCAGGTTCTTGGCCTTGCCGACGTACATCACCTCACCCCGCGCATTCAGCATCCGGTAGACGCCCGGACCCGGGGTCAGGCTGCGCAGGAAGATCTTATGGTCAAAGCTGGATTCGGATTCCGGCACCGCGTTTGTCTGTTTCACGTTCAGTCGAGAATGACACGCGCACGCGAGAATACCTGTGCAAACATGTCCGCGGTCAGGCGCCGGGTCTGGGTGTTGTAGCGGCTGCAGTGGTAAGAATCGATCAACCGGATGCCACGCGGCATCACGTGTTCGGCCGCATGGCCAAAGATGAAATCCTTCTGCCGCAGACCAAATCCGGTGATCACGGATTTGTGCGCAATGGCGCCCAAGGCCACAATCACGCCGCCGGAACCAAAAGCGTCCAGCTCATGCTGAAGGAAATCCCGGCAGTTGTTGATCTCTTCACCCACAGGCTTGTTCTGTGGCGGCAGGCACTTTACCGCGTTGGTGATGCGACACCGAATCAGTTTCAAGCCATCGTCCACGCTGATCGACCGGGGCGCGCTGGCAAAACCGAAGCTATGCAGCGTCTGATACAGGAGTATGCCGGCAAAGTCGCCGGTAAACGGCCTTCCGGTCGCATTGGCACCGTGCAAGCCCGGCGCCAGACCCACGACCAGCAAGCGGGCATCCGGGTCACCGAAGGGTGGCACCGGACGGCAGAAATACGAGGAATGTCGCGCCTTGACCGCCTCGAGAAACCCGGTCAGCCGTGCACAGCGGCGGCAGTCCGGATCGAACGGCACACCACTCATTGGGCGTTTTCGAGCAAACCGTGACGGATCGCCAGGTGAGTCAGTTCCACGTCGTTGGAGACATCCAACTTTTCGTACAGCCGGTGTCGGTAGGTGCTGATCGTCTTTGGACTCAGAAACAACGTGTCCGAGATCTGCTGGTTACCCTGCCCCTGGGTGATCATCATCATTACCTGCATCTCCCGGGCCGACAGCGTCCCCAGCACCGACGACTCACCGCCTTTGCGGAAATTGGCCAAGGTGAGCTTCTGTGCAACATCGCCGGAAACATAGTGTTGGCCGCGCATCACCATCCGGATCGCTTCGAGCATCTCCTCTGAACCGCTGCCCTTGGAGATGTAACCGCGCGCACCGGCATCCAGAAGCTGATTCGGGAACGGATCGTCACTCAGCACGGTGACCGCAATGACCCGGGTATTCGGGGCGATCTTGAGTATCTTGCGCGTGGCCTCCACGCCGCCGATACCGGGCATGTTCACGTCCATCAGGATCAGGTCGGGCGCCTCGGTGCGCACCGCATTGACTGCATCCTCACCGTTGGCGTATTCGCCCACAACAACCATCCCGTCCTGGGCTTGCAGAATGCTGCGCACCCCAGCGCGGAACAGGTCGTGGTCATCAACGAGCATGATTCGGATCATGGCGGCCGCAGCAAAGGTAAGACGAGGTTATTAATTCTTTTGGCGACGGGATGTTACCACGTCGCCAGCAATCGCAATCAAGCGCCCGGAGGCTCCTCGCAAACGACAAAAAGCCGCGCCATCAGCCTGCCTACCTGATGGCCATGATCAGAAGCACGACCAATCCCACCACCGCGGCCAACGGCAGCAGCACGGCCTGCCAGTCGCCCTTCTCTGCTTTGGGGCTGTTGACGGACCAGTGTTTGTAAGCCGGCCAGAGCACGAACAGCATCATGACGCCGGCGATGACTGCAAGGATCTGCATCCACTCCATCGCGGATCTCCTCGTTCCATTCAGACAGAAAAAACCCCGGCGTCGGGCCGGGGTTGTCCAGGCGCATGCGGCCTGTTCACTCATCGCCACCCATGATCCCAAGAATCTGCAGCAGGCTGATGAAGATGTTGAAGATGCTCAGATACAGGCCATAAGTGGCCATGATGTAGTTTGTCTCTCCACCCTGAATGATGCGACTCGTATCGAAAAGGATGAAGCCGCTCATGATCAGAATGATGCCACCGGATACCGCCAGCGACAGTGCCGGCATCTGCAGAAAGATGTTGGCAACCATCGCCAGGACCACGACCATCATGCCTGCGAACAGAAATCCGCCCATGAAGCTGAAGTCACGCTTCGTGGTCAACGCATATCCCGACAGACCGAGGAAGATGATACCTGTGCCGGCGAACGCGGTGGCGATCACCTGCGGGCCGTTCGGCAGCGCAAGATACATACTCAGTATCGAACCCAGTCCAAATCCGAGCAGTCCTGTGATCAGGAAGATCACCCCGATCCCGCTGGTCGAGTTTGCAGTGCGCGGCAACACGAAAATGCCCAACACCATCGCCGCGATAACGGCAACCAGGTAAGCGATAGGCGGCACTCCGATCGCCATCGACAATACCGCCATCAGCGCGCTGAAGCCTAAGGTTGCAGAGAGCAGCAGGTAGGTGTTCTTCAGCACCTTGTTGCCCGACACCACCTGGCCACCACTGTGAGCGATAACGTTCTCGTAACGGTTCATTGCAAATGCCTCCTGGGCAGTTGTTGCGTTGAAATCACCGAATCAGACCGACGGGCGATCAAAAAGTTTCCCGAAGGATACCCCAACCATGAGGGCGTGCCAAAGGCGGTTCAAGGCTCAAAGACTGTTGTCTTATGGGGGATTTCCGGTATCCTTCGCGGCCGTGCCAAACCTGGAGGGGTGGCAGAGCGGTTGAATGCAGCGGTCTTGAAAACCGCCGTGGGTGAGAGCCCACCGTGGGTTCGAATCCCACCCCCTCCGCCATATTGCAAAGGCTCCTGCGAAGGGGCCTTTTCAGTTTTTTCGCCGGACAACCTGGTGATGAGCGGACTTTTCGACAATCTGGGGTTTGCGCTTACGGTCACCGCGCCGATCATGTTGATGTTGGCCATGGGTGTGCTGCTGGCACGCTGGCGCATCATCAATGATGCCTTCGTCGATGCCGGCAGCAGACTGGCATTCAATGTGCTGCTTCCGGTGCTGCTGTTTCTCATAATCAGCAAAACCCGGTTCGAACAGACGGCCAACCTTTCCCTGATTGTGGTCGGTGTCGGGGGCACGCTGCTTGCCTTCTTCGTCATGGAGTTGATTGCGAAGCGCCTGGTCGAGCCGGTGCGGGACCGCGGCGTTGTCGTACAAGGTGCCTTTCGCGCCAATATGGGGGTTATCGGGCTGGCGTACGCCGTCAACGCCTACGGCGAAACGGCGCTGGCCGCATCATCGCTGTACCTCGGTCTGGTCACTGTGCTGTACAACGTGCTGGCGGTGATCACTCTGAACCGGTCGCTGAACCGCCATCGTTCACCACTCTCGACGCTGAAATCCATTGCCCGCAACCCACTGATCATCGGCATCGTATCCGCCCTGCCGTTCGCCTATTTCGAGACTCCCCTGCCACAACTCATTCAGCAGACTGGCCAGTACTTCGCGCAAATGGCACTACCGCTGGCGCTACTGTGTACCGGCGCCTCCCTGAGCCTGGATACCCTTCACCTCGAATCACGCAATGCAATGACCGGCACATTGGGCAAGGTGCTGTTGTCTCCCGCACTACTGACGGTTACCGCCTATCTGGCCGGACTGCGCGGCATGGAACTGGGTATCGTCTTTCTGATGGCATCGGCGCCAACCGCTGCATCCAGTTATCCGATGACACGCGCCATGGGCGGCAACGCACCTCTGGCTGCCAATATCATCGTATTGACGACGATCGGATCGGTATTCTTCACCACCCTTGGAATGACCTGGCTGCGATCTTCGGGCCTGCTCTGACGGCAACTGCGGGCTGGTTGTCCACATCCCGATGGTACGGAAAACAACGCCGGGGCCGGGACACCGGTATGCTGCACGACGGCGCCGGACAGCAGGTGATCAGCCCTGGACGGGGCGCCCGGCCCTCACGCCGCTGTCAGTGCCTCGACGCCGCCCATATAGGGTCTGAGTACATCAGGCACCCCGATACTGCCGTCAGCCCGCTGGTAGTTCTCCATCACCGCCACCAGGGTCCGACCTACCGCGAGGGCCGAACCATTAAGCGTATGCACGAGTTCGGGCTTGCCGGTCGCCGGATTGCGCCAGCGCGCCTGCATACGCCGCGCCTGAAAGTCGCCCATGTTCGAGCACGAGGAGATCTCACGGTACTTACCCTGCCCCGGCAGCCAGACCTCGATGTCGTAGGTCTTGGTCGCCGAGAAGCCCATATCGCCGGTGCACAGTGTGACCACGCGATACGGAAGGCCAAGCTTTTGCAGAATCGTCTCCGCGTGGCCGGTCAGGGTCTCGAGGGCATCGAAGGCATCGGCCGGACGCACGATGTGCACCAATTCGACCTTGTCGAACTGGTGCTGCCGGATCATGCCACGGGTGTCCTTCCCGTAGGCGCCCGCCTCCGAGCGGAAACACGGCGTATGCGCGACATAACGCCGCGGCATGTAACTGTCGTCGACAATCACGTCACGCACCAGATTGGTCAGCGGCACCTCGGCGGTTGGGATCAGGTAATAGTCGGTTCCCTGCAGCCGAAACAGGTCCTCGGCAAATTTGGGCAGCTGGCCGGTGCCGTGGAGGCTGTCCGGGTTGACCATGTAGGGCACATAGGCCTCGGTATACCCGTGCTCACCGGTGTGGACGTCCAGCATGAATTGCGTCAGGGCACGATGCATGCGTGCCAACGCCCCGCTCATCACAGAAAACCTCGAACCGGTCAGTTTCGCGGCCGCGTCGAAATCGAGCATCCCTACACCCGCGCCAAGGTCCACGTGATCCCTTGGTTCGAAATCGAACACGCGCGGTTCACCCCAGCGACGCTCCTCGCGGTTGTCGTTCTCGTCTCTGCCGTCAGGCACGCTGGCGTGCGGTAGGTTCGGGGTACTCAATGCGATCGCACGCAGTTCCTCCTGCACCGCGCTCAAGGCCTCGTTGGCAGCCTTCAGCCTGTCGCCCAGGCTCGCGACCTCATCGAGCAACGGCCCGATGTCTTCACCGGCAGCCTTGGCCCGGCCGATGGATTTCGAGCGCGTGTTGCGTTCGTTCTGCAGCGTCTCTGTATCGACCTGAAGTGATTTGCGCTGTGCCTCGAGTGCCACGAGCCGCGCCGTGTCCAGCACATAGCCGCGTCGGGCCAGAATGCCGGCGACGGTGTCGAGTTCGTTTCGCAGGAGTTTCGGGTCCAGCATCTTTCAATCCGTATTTAGGTTGGCCGGCCAGGAAACGATATGTCCCGGTCCGACGATGTCATTGATGAGCGGCAGCACCATGGCCACCTTTTCGGCTGCGTCGAAGAACTCGATAACCACCGGCAGATCCAGCGAGACATCCAGCAACCCGGCCTCGTGCAGATGCCCCGATCTGCCAAAACCAGCGATGCCCCGAAAGGCGGTCACGCCGGTCACACGGTGCTCGCGATGCAGCAGGTCGATGATCTTCTGGTGCTGATGGCCCTTTTCGCTGCAATAGACCCGCACCATCGTAATGTCGCTCTGTTTCATACCTGCCTCGCCAGCAGCACGCCCACAAAGGTTGCACCCAGACAGGCCAGCACGCTGAGCACCATGTTGGCGACGGCCTTCGCATACTCGGCCTGTTCGAGCAGGTTCAAGGTCTCGATCGAAAAGGTCGAGAAAGTCGTGAATGCGCCGAGCAGACCGATCAGCGCAAAGGCACGCCATTCGTCACCCACCCCCATGCGCTCGATCATTGCGATGTACAGGTAGCCCATCAACAGCGAACCCAGTACGTTGACCGCCAGCGTGCCGTAGGGAAAACCGCGTCCCAGCACCGCATAGACGCCATTGGACATCCAAAAGCGCAATACCGCTCCGGCGGCGCCTCCGGCTGCAATGGCGAGGGTCTGATTCACGGCACGGCCCGGGTACAGGGAAATAAGCATTCTACAAAAAGCGCCGCCCCGGTTGCAGGAATAATCGGTTCGCGCAGCGCATCTATCCGTCGCTTTCCTTGCGATCGATGGCCTGGTGATCCAACTCGCGCAGCTGCGCCAGCTTGTCGGCAATCTTGATCTCCAGGCCGCGCGCGACCGGGCGGTAGAACTGCAGATCCCGCAACTCGTCTGGCAGATAGGTCTCGCCCGCAGCAAAGGCCCCGGGCTCGTCGTGCGCATAACGGTAAGCCTTGCCATAACCGAGTTCTTTCATCAGCCGGGTGGGCGCATTGCGCAGGTGCACCGGCACGTCGAGCGAGCCGGAATTGCGCGCGGTGTCCATGGCCTGATTGAAGGCGGTGTAGACCGCGTTGCTCTTGGGTGCGCAGGCCAGATAGGCAACTGCCTGGGCAATCGCCAGTTCGCCCTCGGGGCTGCCGAGGCGCTCCTGGACCCGCCAGGCATTGAGCGCAATCTCCAGCCCCCGCGGATCGGCGTTGCCGATGTCTTCCGACGCCATGCGCACCACGCGACGCGCCACATACAGCGGATCACAGCCACCGTCCAACATCCGGCACAGCCAGTACAGTGCGCCGTCCGGCGACGAGCCGCGCACCGATTTATGCAGTGCCGAGATCTGGTCGTAAAACGCCTCGCCGCCCTTGTCGAAGCGCCGCAGCTGCCCCGCGGCCACTTCCCTGATCACCGCATCGGAGATCACATCAGACTCCGCCAGATCGGCGGCAATCTCCAGCAGGTTGAGTGCGCGCCTGGCATCGCCGTCGGCTGCATCTGCCAGCAGGTCCAGTGCCTCATCGCTGACCTCGAGTTGGCGTTCACCCAGGCCGTGCTCCCGGTCAGACAGCGCACGCTTCAGCAGCGTCTTGAGCGCGTCTGCCGGAAGCGACTTCAGCACATACACCCGCGCCCTGGACAACAACGCATTGTTGAGCTCGAACGAGGGGTTTTCGGTGGTGGCACCGACAAACAGCAGCGTGCCATCCTCGACGTGCGGCAGAAAGGCGTCCTGCTGGCTCTTGTTGAAGCGATGCACTTCGTCGATGAACAGCACGGTACCGCGCCCACTCTGGGCACGCGTGTGGCGCGCCTTGTCGACCGCCGCACGGATGTCCTTGACGCCACCCAACACCGCCGACATCGTCTCGAACGCATAGCCCGAGCCTCCGGCCAGCAGCCGCGCCAGCGTGGTCTTGCCGGTACCGGGCGGCCCCCAGAAGATCATCGAATGCAGGCGACCACTCTCGATCGCACGGCGCAGCGGCTTTCCCTCGCCAAGCAGGTGATCCTGTCCGATATAGCCGCCCAGGGTGGATGGGCGCACGCGATCGGCCAGCGGGCGTGCGCCCGGATCGTCGCCGTCGAACAGGTCATCGTGTCTCATGGACCGCATTGTATCCGGCTGCGCTGGATCGATAGGCACAAGGGATGGCGCGATACGTCGACTGTGCGCAAATCAGTCGCCCTGCAACACGTCCCAGTCGTCTTTGCCCTCGTACACGAACAGAACCGGGTCGACAGGAACATTGCGCTGGATATCGAAGAACCGGAAGCGTGAGATCTGGCCAAACTTGTCACTCAGTTCCATGTGCCGCAGTTCAGGGCCGACGAATGCCAGCAGGACACGGACCAGATCGCTTTCCGGATCGCGCGGGATCAGTTCCAGCCACTGCATGCCCAGCCGCTCACCAACCTCGATGATTTCGAAGTCCTTGTCGACCGACTGCTCGGTGGTGAGAAAAGCCGCAGGCGTACCCTTGAGCGCCCAGCGCTGATAGTGCTGCGTGACCTGTTTGAGTTCTTCCTCGATGATCCACACGTCGCGGCCGTCGGCGAGAATCACCTGCTTGCGTGGCGCCACGTAGTCCCAGCGAAACTTACCGGGACGTTGCAGCACGAAAAGTCCATGCATCAGACCGGTGGTCGCGTTCTCGGAATCGAGCGCCGACTGCTCGAACTTGGCCTGCAGCGTGGTCAGCCCATCGAGGAAGTCATCCAGGGCCTGGCGCCCGACGCCGGCCACGGCGAACGACTGGGTGACCAACAGGCAGGCAGCGAACAGCAGTCTGGACAAAGTCAATCCTTCACGGGTGGAGGGGCCAGCACTTCGCGGTTGCCGCGCTCATCGGCAGCAGTGACTATACCGATACGCTCCATTTCCTCGACCAG
>JAGRHB010000378.1 GCA_020445245.1 Gammaproteobacteria bacterium | reverse complement strand
TGTCGTTGGCCTGCAGCGTCTCGTCGACGATGCGTCCGAGTGTGTTCACCGCCATCTTGAAGACTTCGTTGCCTTTCATCTGCGTGAAACGCGGGTCGCCTCCGGCATCCTGAATATCGTAACCACGGGAAACCCCGCCGGGCGTATGCAGAAGTGTCTCGTAGGCACCATCGGCATGCAGGTGCGTGGACAGGATTCCGGGTGCGTCCGACGCCTCGAGCACCACGGCGCCGGCGCCGTCGCCGAACAGGACACAGGTGCCGCGATCGGTCCAGTCGATGACCCTGGAAAAGGTCTCCGCACCGATGACCAAGGCGCATTTCGCTGCGCCGGTCTTGACAAATTTCTCGGCCACGGCCAGCGCGTAAATGAACCCCGTGCACACAGCCTGAACGTCGAAAGCGGCGCAACCGTGGATATCCAGACGCTGCTGCAACAGACATGCGGTGCTGGGGAAGATCTTGTCCGGCGTCGTGGTCGCCAGCACGATCAGGTCGATATCCTGCGGGGTCCTGCCCGCGGCCTCTATCGCCCTGCGCGCCGCCTGCTCGGCGAGATCACAGGTCGTCTGCCCGTCGACCGCGATATGCCTTTTCACGATGCCGGTTCGCTCGCGGATCCATTGGTCGCTGGTTTCGACCATGGCCTCCAGATCCTTGTTGGTGAGCACCTTGTCAGGCAGGTAGCTGCCAGTTCCGGTAATGCGTGCAAACCTTTTCATGCGCTTGCAGACATATCGAGTTGCTGGCCGACGCGCAATTCGATTCGTTGCGCGACGTCGGCGAGGACTTCCTTCTTGGCTATTGCGATGGCGTTCTCGAACGCAAGAACATCGGCACCGCCATGACTCTTGACGACGATGCCGCGCAGGCCCAGCAGGCTGGCGCCGTTGTAGCGGCGCGGATCGATGCGGCGGCGCAGTGCGCGCAGCACAGGCAAAGCGATCAGGCCGGACAGCTTGGTCAGCAAGTTGCGCTTGAACTCCACCGCCATGAAATGCCGGATCAGTTTGGCAACGCCCTCTGTGTTCTTCAGTGCGACATTGCCGACGAAACCGTCGGTAACGACGATATCGAGACCATCGCGCAGGTAGATGTCATCGCCTTCAACGTAACCGAGGTAGTTGAGCTCGCTGGCACCGAGCAGCTCGTGGGCTTCTTTCACCTGCTCGTTGCCTTTGATCTCTTCCTGACCAATGTTGAGCAGCCCCACGGTCGGCCGCACGATTCCCTCCAGGGCGGAGACCAGTTCGGCACCCATAACGGCAAACTGAAACAGGTGCTGGGCCTGACAATCCACGTTGGCACCCAGATCCAGTACCCATGTGCGGCCATTGATGGCGGGAAGCGCGGTGATGATCGCCGGACGGTCGACATGTGGCAGCGTCTTGAGAACGAAGCGTGCCGTGGCCATCAGCGCTCCGGTGTTTCCGGCACTGACACACGCAGCGGCACGGCCTTGTTTCACCAGATCTATGGCGACCCGCATCGAGGAATCCTTCTTGCCCCGCAGTGCACGCGACGGAAGCTCGTCCATCGCGACCTCCTGCGATGCATGGTGCAGGCTCAACCGATCCGGCAGGGAGCCACTGGGCAGATACTGACGTATCACCTCTTCCCTGCCGACAAGGATCAGCCGGCATTCACGATCCCTGCCGAGGAAATCCAATGCCGCAGGCACGACCACGCGCGCGCCGTGATCTCCACCCATTGCATCGAGCGCAATAGTGATCGACTGACTCACGCAGGTCCTCGCTGGTTACCGGTTTGCCAAGGTCGCCAACGACGACCTTCGTCGATCACTTGTCGACGACTTTGCGACCGCGGTAGAAGCCGTCGGGGCTCACGTTGTGACGCAGGTGCGTCTCACCCGAAGTCGGGTCGATGGAAAGCGATTCCGGCTTCAGTGCATCGTGCGAACGACGCATGCCACGCTTCGAGGGGGTTTTTCGGTTCTGCTGGACCGCCATGTTCGTCTCCTTAAAGACAATCAGTCTTGATTCTTACTGTCGCTTTTCCAATTCGCCAAGGCCGCAAAAGGATGCACTGTGTCTTCACTGACGGAACGGTCTTCCACAGATTCTGCCCGATTTACCTGCGTCAGGCTCACCGCGCAGTCCGCAGGACTATGCGAAGGAGCAGCCGGTATGGCCAGAATCAATTCGTCCTCGATCAGCGATCGCAACTCCAGCCGACCCCCGCTTACCAGCAACGGGTCGACGTCATCCGGCAGGCGCTCGGCCTCATCGGGCCCCGCAACCACCACGAGTCTGGATTCGGCATCCACCAGCTGATGCAGGGTGCCGAGGCAGCGCTGGCACTGCAACGCCAGACTGGCACTCACCTTCACCCTGACAACCGGCCGGCGAT
>JAGRHB010000377.1 GCA_020445245.1 Gammaproteobacteria bacterium | reverse complement strand
CGGGTCCTGGTTGTTCAACTGGGTCACCATCAATTTCAGAAAGGTGTTGAGACCCAGTTCGTTCGCATTGTTGGTGCCGCGGCTCTGCGTGTCGCTCGCTGCCAGCCCGAGGCTGGAGAAGAGTTCCTGCTGGCTGCTGATGCTGCTCATGGCTCATTACCTCCCGATATTGATGGTGGCGCTGAGCATCTGCCGCGTCGCGTTCACCACCTCGACGTTGTTCTGATAGGCGCGCGAGGCCGAAATCATGTTGGCCATCTCTTCGACCACGCTGACGTTCGGTCGGTATATGTAACCGTCCTTGTCTGCCAGCGCGTGCTGTGGCGCGTACTCACGCACCAGTGGCGCCTGACTCTCGACCACGCCCGCCATCTGCACGCCGACTGCAGGGCTGCGCGGATTGGCCTGGTCGAGCACTGCCTTGAACACCGGCTGTCGGGCCTTGTAGGTCTCGTCGATGCTGCTGGACACCGCATCGACATTGGCGAGGTTGCTGGCCACGACGTTCATTCGCAGGTTCTGCGCATTCATGCCGGAGCCGGCGATATCGAAGATCTTGAAGCTACTCATCAGCCGTTACCTTTGATAGCGAGCATGAGGCCCTTGATGCGCCCGTCCAGAAACCGCAGGCTGGCCTGGTAGCGCATCGCATTGGCACTGAATTCGGTCTGTTCGCGCTCGACTTCCACCGTGTTGCCGTCGAGCGAAGGCTGCTGTGGAATCCGGTAGCCCATCTGGGTCGACGCGACGACTGCCGAGTCGGTCTTGATATGGCCGCTGTGGGTAGAGGCCAGGCGCACCGGCGGCTGCATTTCCTTGCGCAACATCGCCTGGAAATCGAAGTCGCGTGCCTTGTATCCGGGGGTGTCGGCATTGGCCAGATTCGAGGCCAGCACTTCCGAGCGCTGGCCGCGCAGGCGCAGCGCCTGTTCGTGGATGCCGAATACGTCGTCGAGCTTCATCGTGCTGACCCCTGCACAAACCGTTCGCGTGAATCACAGCAGGAGCCGTGCCAAAACACGCTTTGGCTTTCAGATCAACAGCTTATTGAGACGGCACCAGGTATTGCCGGGGACCGGCGGCAAGGGCTTGCCGCGGATGGCGGCAAACGGCGGGTCAGGGGCGGACGCGGTACACCAGACCGCCGGCAAGGTTGCGCATCTCGAAGAGGTCTTCGTGGCCGCTCATCGATTCAGTCGAACCGAGGAACAGGTGACCGCCCGGATTGAGGCTGCGCGCGATGCGCGAGACGATGTCGCGCTTGCGTTCCTGGGAGAAGTAGATGAGCACATTGCGGCAGAACACCACGTCGAACCTGCCGAGCCCGTCGAACGGCTTGAGCAGATTGAACACCCGAAAACTGATGCCCTTGCGGTACTGCGGCAGCACCTCGATGCAACCACCCTGCTCACGGAAATAACGGCGTCGCTGATCGTCACTGAGACCGCGACCGGCGGCCATGCCGCAATAGCTCGCCCCCTGCGCCTCCTGCAGCGCCGTCGGTGAGATATCGGTGCCGACGATCTCGTAGCTGAGGTTGCGCGCGACGCGGCCGTTCTGCATCGCATCCTGCAGGCAGATCGCCGTGGTGTAGGCCTCCTGCCCGGTGGATGCCGCCGCCGACCAGACACGCAGTCGGCTGGGTCTGCTCTCGGCCAGCACCCCATCGATGAGGATGCGGAAATGTCCCATGTCGCGAAACCAGAAGGTCTCGTTGGTGGTCATCGCATCGACCACGGCGGTCTGCAGGCGGGTGCTGCCGAGCTCGCCCAGCTTCGCCACCAGTTCTGAATAGGCGCTCAGTCCGAAGGTCGGCAACAGGCGGCCGAGGCGGCTGACGACCAGGTATTCCTTGCCGGCCCCAAGACGGATACCCGCCTGGGTCTCGAGGAACTCATGGATCGCCTTGTACTCAACCGGCGTCAGCGTCTTGGCGACCATTCCCTGTACAACCTCCGCGTTGCGGCTCACTCGGTTACGACTGTACCTGGCGCTCTTCGGCGTGCTGCCGCAGGTGGTCCTGCACCATCATTGCAAGCGTGTCGGGCTCCCACTTGGGCAGGAAATCGTTGGCGCCGACCTTCTCCACCATGCTTTTGTTGAATACCCCACTCAGCGAGGTATGCAGAATCACGTGCAGGTGATTGAGTTGCGGGTGTTCACGGATCGCCTTGGTCAGCGAATAACCGTCCATGCGTGGCATCTCGACATCCGAGATGATCAACGCCAGCCAGTTCTCGACGTCCCGGCCCTCGTCCAGCCATGCCTTGAGCTGGTCGTACGCCTGCTTGCCATCGTTCGCCGTCGTGTACTCGACACCCATCTGTTCCAGCACGCGGGTGACCTGTTTGCGCGCCACGCTGGAGTCAT
>JAGRHB010000376.1 GCA_020445245.1 Gammaproteobacteria bacterium | reverse complement strand
CTCGTCCAGGTTGCGGTCAAGGATGGCACCGGGCGGAATCCACCAACTCATCGGGTCACGCAGGTTCGAGCCCTCCTCCGCCGACGGGAAGTCGCCGTAGACCAGGAAGTTGCCGAGCCCCTCGCCGCGATAAAACCAGTCCTTGTAGAATCCCGCCACCGCGATGGTGTCAGGCACATAGACCTGGTCCACGAATACACGCATCTTGTCGATGATCGACTGCACCAGCGCCAGCTTGTTCGCATTGATCGCTGAATCGGACTCCAGGTCGATCGGGTTCGGCGTGCCGCCGACCAGGAACATCGGATGCGGGTTCTTTCCGCCAAACACCGCATGCAGCTTGACTACGTCGCGCTGCCATTCGAGTGCCTCGATATAGTGCGAGACCGCCATCAGATTGGCCTCCGGCGGCAGCTTGTAGGCCGGGTGGCCCCAGTAAGCCTTGGCGAAGATCCCAAGCTGCCCGGCCTCAACGAAGGTCTTGAGCTTGTTCTTCATGTCGGAGAAATAGCCCGGTGAAGACTTCGGCCAGCTCGAGAGGCTCTGCGCCAGCTCTGAGGTCGCCTTCGGGTCGGCCTGAAGTGCCGACACCACGTCCACCCAGTCGAGCGCATGCAGGTGATAGAAGTGCATCACGTGGTCATGGACGTACTGTGCCGCAATCATCAGGTTGCGGATCAGCTGGGCGTTTGCCGGAATCTCATAGTCCAATGCATCTTCGACCGCGCGCACCGAGGCGATGCCATGCACCAGCGTGCACACGCCACAGATCCGCTGGACAAAGGCCCAGGCATCGCGCGGATCCCGACCGCGCATGATGATCTCGATGCCACGCACCATGGTACCGGCTGAATAAGCAGATTCGATCTGCTTTCCGTTCATCTGCGCCTCGATGCGCAGATGGCCTTCGATTCGGGTGATCGGATCGACGACGACGCGTTCGCTCATGACATTATCCTCATGCGTCCAGATAGCTGATCAAAATGTTGTATTGCGCCTGGCTCTCACTGTCGTGTGAATCCTGGTCGCTGTCTGCCGCCAGGCAGGTGCGCGCCATGCGCGCGCTCATTGCCGCCTTCCAGGCCGGCCCCTTGCCCTGCGAGCGCCCTTCGGGTTCCAGGCAGGCCTCGGCGGCGCGGGCCACGAAGTATCCCGCCTGGTCTATCCATTCGCCGTCGGAACCGCAACGGGTATGCGCCTCAAGGCTGGCCGCCTTGATGCTGCGTCGTGCCAGACTGACCGCATCCTCTGAGGCATTGGCATCCTTTGCGACTGCCAGCACCTGTGCGACCCGCTGGTCACTGCTGAGACTCAGTACATTTTCGACGAAGCGCGCACCGACTGCGCGTTGCTGTGCCAGGGTCAGCCTGTTGAGTGCCTCGCGGAACTGGTTGTCATTGCTGATCGTGCTCATCACGCCTTCTCCTTGTCGTCTTCGACCAGGTGCTCGGCCAGCATCTCTGTCAGACCGACAACCGGAATATCCATCTCGTTCTGCTCGAGCCCCTCTTCCAGCGTCAGCCGGCAGTTGGCACAGGCCGTGACCAGGGTATCTACACCCAGGGCCTGCAATTGGGCCTTCTTGCGGTTGAACGCGGTCAGCTTGAGTTCGTCGGCACGTTCGTTGGCACTGACACCGCCGCCGCCGCCGCAACACCAGTTCATCTCACCGGCATCCTGCATCTCGACAAAGTTGCTGGCGATCCGGTTCAGCAGGTTGCGCGGCTGCTTGACCACACCACCCTTGCGGGCGATCTGACAGGGATCATGATAGGTCAGCCTGGCCTCTTCCATGCCCCTGGTCCTGATCAGGCCCTGCCCGACGAACTCGTCCAGCACCTCGAGGATGTGCTTCACCTCGAACTTGTAGGGTCGCCCGATAAGGTTGGCCCCATCCCAGCGTATGGCGGTGAAGGCATGACCGCACTCTGGGCTGATCACTGTCTTCACACCCAGACCCTCGGCTGCATCGACCACCCTGAGAACCAGCTGCCGGGCAATATCGGACACACCGATCTGGATCCCGCTGTTGGTCGCCTCGAACGCGTTTGATGCAATCGTCCAGGTCTTTCCCGCCTGGTGCATGATGCGGGCAATGGCCTCCAGGTATTCCGGGAAGTTCATGATCTCCATCGACGACAGCAGCACGAGGTATTCGGCACCCTTGGCATCAACCGGGACATCCAACCCGGTGTTGTCCCGCAGATGCTTGATCTGAGCCATCACCGCGGGCAGCTTGACGCCCATCGGGCTGCCGATTTCGACGGCCCTGGTGCTGGCACCAATAAGGCCCTCGGGTGCATGACCGGCGGCCGCGAATCCCTCGCGAATCTTGCGGATCATGTCCGAGATATCATTGCCAACCGGGCACA
>JAGRHB010000375.1 GCA_020445245.1 Gammaproteobacteria bacterium | reverse complement strand
GACGAGATCCTCGACCTCACGCTGCGCACCCCGGCCGGCGAACAGGTCGCGTTGCGCAACCTGGTGACCACCGAGGCCGGGCGTGGTCAGGTGATCGTCGAGCGCAAGGACCAGCAGCGCATCGTCACCGTGAGCGCCAATATCACCGGCCGTGATCTCGGCTCGGTGGTCCGCGACGTACGCACGCGGCTGGCCGATATCCCGCGGCCGGCCGGCTACGATCTGAACATCGCCGGCAACTACGAGGAGCAGGAGGAGGCGTTCCAGGAACTCACACTATCGCTGCTGCTGGCGCTGGTGCTGGTGTACATGGTGCTTGCCTCGCAGTACGAGTCGCTGCGTGACCCACTGGTCGTGATGCTGTCGGTGCCGGTCGCCGCGGTCGGCGTGCTGCTGACGCTGTTCCTTACTGAGACCACGCTCAACCTGCAATCGGCAATCGGCTGCATCATGCTTGGCGGCATCGTGGTCAACAACGCGATTCTGCTGGTCGACCAGGCCGGGCGCCTGCGCCGTGAGGGACTGGTGGTGATCGAGGCGTTGAGCGAGGCCGGTCGGCGCCGCCTGCGGCCGATCCTGATGACCACGCTGACCACCATTCTCGCGCTACTGCCGCTGGCGTTTGGCATCGGCGAGGGCGCCGATGCGCAGGCCCCACTGGCGCGCGCGGTGCTTGGCGGGCTCGCCGCGTCGACCCTGATCACGCTGCTGCTGATCCCGGCGGTCTATGCGATCTTTCATCGCGACGAGGCCTGATCGCATCGCATGAGCCACCGGGGTTCGGGAAGCGCCCGTGCCCGGGTTTGTCTGCATCAGGCCGAGAGCGAATCAGCGAGCGCGCGCAGCAGGCTTGCTCCATCACCACGCCACGCACTGCCGTGCATGCACGCGAGTGTCGACGGATTTGTCGCGGCCAGTCTCTCGAGCATCGCCCTTGCGTCTTTCGTGTGTGAGAAGTAGTCCATTGCGTGGCGGAAGGCTTCACTGGGTCCGAGGATATCCGACTCCGTGACAGGCGGAAGGTCCGCGCCACCCTGCGTAAACAGGTCGCCGCACAGAAGCGTGGAGGTGTTCTCCTCAATCAGAAACCCACAATCCCACGCATGCGGCAGATGCGGCGTATCGAACCAGCGTACCGAACGCTCCCCCAGCAAGAGCCTTTCTCCATCGGCGATTGCGCGCGGCGCCCGATCAGCGAGGTCGCCGATCGACACCATGGCAGCAACAGCGCCGCACAGCGGCACCGATTGTGGAGCGGCGCCCAGCCATTCGTTGAGCGAACCACACTCGTCGGCTTCGACATGGGAGAACGCGATATAGCGAAGCGTCTCGACGGGTAAGACGCTTGCCACCGCGTCCCGTACCAGCGAAAACATCTTTCTCGGGCCGGTGTGAAAAAGCAATGGCTCATCATCTGCGATGAGGTATTGGTTGAACGAGAATCCACCGGCACCCGAAATCACAACCGGCGTGTTGATGCGGTAGATACCGTCGGCAATCTCATGCACGTTGGTACCGGACTGCTTGTTAGTAACGGCCATCGGTCACTCCTTGCGTGAATCGCCTAGGAGATGTGTCGATCTGCGTCTCAACCGACCGTTGGATCAGGTTTCATCGTCGGCCAGGAGCAGAACCCCGGGTTACCGAATATCGTCCGATTCGGGAAATTACGCCAGAGAAACAACAACGCGGGGCAACGGCCCGATCCACCGCCGTGACGGCCCGACGCAAGCAAGAAAGCCTCAGGGGCCGGTCGAACGGGATGCCCAATCAGCCCTTCACGGCCCCGGGGCAAAGGCCGGCTTTCTTGCGCGCCTCGATAAAGGCCTCGCAGCCATCCTTGGCAAGCGGCAGACGGTATTCCTCCATGGCGTGATCCTTCAGCATCAGGGTTCCGATGCGCGTGCTGACTTCGCCGATACGGTCGCGGAAGTCGGCCTCCATGTTCACCCTTGCCCGTTCGTAGTCGAGATCACGGTTGCGCTCACGCTGGGTGAACTCGACGATCCTGCCGGATTGTTGCTGTCTGCGTTTTTCCATCTGCAGCTGAACCGCCTTGTCGCTGGGGTCATAGTGCGACTGCCGCAAATTGATGAGTGCCTTCTGCCGTTCCTCCATCAGCCGCGCGACATTCGCCTGCTCTTTGGTTATCTCGTCGTTCAGTTGCGAACGGATGGCTTCGATCTCTTCCGGCTTCGCGTCGCGGGTACTCTGAAACAGCTCGAAAGCGGCATTGTGCTGGGCATTGCGACCGCGGATCTCGTATTGCTCCTTCACGGTCATCAGCAGTGATGCCGTTGTCGAGAGACCGGAGAAGAACTTGTGGAGCTGTACCGCCTGGTCTGCCAGCGATGGATCGTGGTCGGCGATCTTGACGAAGGCAT
>JAGRHB010000374.1 GCA_020445245.1 Gammaproteobacteria bacterium | reverse complement strand
AAGCCTGAGCAGGAGACGAGCTATCGTGGATGACCGCCGCCAGTCCAATCGGATCGATGCCAGCAACGAAGGGCTGCGCGTCATCAACGGCGTCGATGGTGAGCAACTTGGCATCGTCGGCAACCTCTCACTGGGTGGGATGATGCTGATCACCACGCGCCGCGAACTCTACGCCGACGGCATCCTGCAGCTGCAGATCGATGTGCCCGCGGAGGCGGGATGTGGACCCATACCGCTGGGTGTCAAGGTGTTGTGGTGTACGCCCGCCAACAGCCCGGATGCATACTGGGCCGGCCTGGAGACCATCGACATCGGCCCCAATGACCGGGCGGCATTGCAGCAGCTGCTCGACTACCTGACAGCAAACCGCTGACAGGCCACCGCCCTAGTCCACCCCGGCAAACAGATCGGTGGCTTCCACCAGGCGGCTGCGCGTACCCGACTCGGCGGCTGAATGCCCGGCGTCGGCGATGATCGACAGCTCACTGCCTGGCCAGGCGTGATGCAGTTCCCAGGCGTTTTCCAGCGGGCAGATCGCATCATAGCGACCATGCACGATGACGCCGGGGATCCCGTTCAGCCGGCCGGCATCCCCGATCAGCTGATTGGGACGCAGGAAGGCGTCATGCATGAAATAGTGGCACTCGATCCGGGCCATGCTCAGTGCCACATGCGCCTGGGCAAAATGCGCCGCCACACGTTCATCCGGCAGCAGCGTCGCGGTTCGCCCCTCCCACACTGACCAGGCCCTGGCCGCAGCGAGGCGGCGCAACTCATCGGTGCCTGTCAGCAAGCGGTGATACGCCGAAAGCATGTCGTGACGCTCCGCCGGGTCCACCGGGGCAACGAAGTCCTCCCAGTAGTCGGGAAACAGGCGGCTGGCCCCTTCCTGGTAGAACCACGAGATCTCGTGCGGCCGGCACAGAAAGATGCCACGCAGTATCAACGCCCTGACGCGCTGCGGGTGGGTCTGCGCATAGGCCAGCGCCAGCGTCGAGCCCCAGGACCCACCAAACACCACCCAGCGCTCAATGCCGAGGGTCTCGCGGATCTTCTCGATATCCGCGACCAGGTCCCAGGTCGTATTGTTGGTCAGGTTCGCATGTGGCGTCGAGCGCCCGGCACCACGTTGATCAAACAACACCACACGGTATCGATCGGGGTCGAAGAACCGCCGGTGGTAGGGTTCACAGCCCGCACCTGGACCACCATGCAGGAACAGGGCGGGAACGCCATCCGGATTCCCGACTTCCTCGACATGCAGGGTATGCACATCATCGACCGCGAGCTGCAGCGTGTTATACGGCTGGATTTCCGGGTACAGGTCTCTCATACGGCCAGAGTGTAGTGCAGTGTTTCGGGCGCTGCGGTCCTGCCCGGGAATCAGGCCCGCGAGGAACGTTTGCGCTCATGCTCCTTCAGGAACTTTTTGCGCAGGCGGATCGCGCTGGGCGTGATCTCGACCAGTTCATCGTCTTCGATGAACTCCAGCGCCTGTTCCAGGGTCAGCCGGATCGCCGGAGTCAACATCACCGCGTCATCCTTGCCCGAGGCCCGGATGTTGGTCAGCTGCTTGGCCTTCAGCGGATTGACGGTCAGATCGTTGTCACGCGCATGGATACCGACAATCTGCCCCTCGTAGACCTCGTCGCCCGGCTTGACGAACATGCGGCCACGTTCCTGCAGGCTCATCAGCGCATAACCCAGCACTTTTCCTGTGCCGTTTGAAATCATCACCCCGTTTTTGCGCGGCGCGATACCGCCGTGCTGTGCCGGCCCGTAGTGGTCGAACACGTGGTACATGAGTCCCGTACCGGAGGTCGTGGTCATGAACTCGGTCTGGAAGCCGATCAGGCCGCGCGAAGCGATGATGTAGTCGAGACGTACCCGACCGTTGCCGTCCGGCAGCATGTCGCGCAGCTCCGCCTTGCGCATTCCCAGCGCCTCCATCATCGCGCCCTGGTGCTGCTCCTCGACGTCGACCGTGACTTCTTCGTAGGGCTCGCAGACCTCGCCGTCGATCTCGCGGAAGATCACCTCCGGACGCGATACCGCCAGCTCGAAACCCTCGCGGCGCATGTTTTCCAGCAGTACAGACAAGTGAAGTTCGCCACGCCCGGATACCTTGAACTTCTCCGGATCGGTGCCCTCCTCGACACGCAGCGCCACGTTGTGAATCAGCTCGCGCTCGAGGCGCTCCTTGAGTTGACGTGACGTCAGGTACTTGCCTTCGCGGCCGGCGAATGGTGACGCGTTCACCTGAAAGGTCATCGACACCGTTGGTTCGTCGACGGTCAGCGGCGGCAGCGACTCGACCTTGTTGGGGTCGCACAGGGTATCGGAGACGTTGGGCGCCTCCATCCCGGTGATCGCGATAATGTCGCCGGCCT
>JAGRHB010000373.1 GCA_020445245.1 Gammaproteobacteria bacterium | reverse complement strand
CCACCACCGGGCTACTGGCATTTCGGGCGCGAGCCACAGGATCTGGACGCCGCCTGGCTGGCACTCGACGGCATGGTCGGCACTTTCGAGAAACCCCGTTTTTTTGACTACGACCCGTCCATCTGCGCGCACTCACGCTCGGGGCAGAGCGGCTGCCGCCGCTGCATCGACAGTTGCCCCGCCGAGGCAATCATCTCGATCGGCGAGCAGGTCGAAGTCAACCCGAATCTCTGCCAGGGAGGCGGGATCTGCGCCACCGTGTGCCCGACAGGCGCCATGGCGTATGCCTACCCGGGCCCGGGTGACACCGCCGAGCGTGTGCGTCTGATGCTGCGGACCTATCTGGATGCCGGTGGCAGCGACCCCTTGGTGCTGTTCGTCGCCGAGGGCGATGTCGCGCTGCTGCCGCCAACACCCGCCAACCTGTTACTGATCGTGGTCGAGGAACTGGCCAGCGTCGGTCACGAACAGTGGCTTGCTGCACTGGCCTGGGGTGCGCGTTGTGTGCTGCTGGCCGACGGTGGCTCGGTACCGGGCAAGGCACGCGAGGCACTTAACCGACAGCTCGCCTTCACTCACGACCTGCTCAGGGGACTCGGTTACCCGCCGGACGCGTTGCGCACGATCAGCTGCAGCGAGGTGTCGGCACAGCAACCGCCGGACCTTTCGACTGTCGCGGGCAACCACGCACACTTCGCCGCCACCGGTCAGAAGCGCGAACTGGCGGGACTGGCCCTGGACCACCTGTGGGCGCAGTCCCTGGCCAGGCCGTCGCATTTCCCGATCCTGCCCGGCGCGCCCTATGGGCGCATCCTTGTCGATGCCGGGAAGTGCACGCTGTGCATGAGCTGCACATCGGTATGTCCGGCCAAGGCCGTCAGTGCCGGCGACGATGCCCCACGGCTGGTCTTTTACGAAGACAACTGCGTGCAGTGCAGCATCTGCGCCAGCAGCTGCCCGGAACGCGCGATCACGCTCGAGGCACGCTACCTGGCCGATCCCGAGCAGCGCCGCCAGCCGGTGGTGCTATACGAAGAGCCTCCATTCTGTTGTATCGCGTGCGGCAAGCCGTTCGCCACCCGACGCGTGATAGACAACATCCTCGACAAGCTTTCCGGGCATGCGATGTTTCAGTCGGATCGTGCCCGCCAACGGTTGCAGATGTGCGAAGACTGCCGCGTCATCGATGCAGTACAGGATGCCGAAGCCATGCAGTCGGGCCTGCTGTTCGGCGGCCGCCCACCGAAAACGAATGACAGACAATCATGATGAATCCACCGCCATCTGCGCAAACCACTGCCCTGACCACTGATCAAGCCGCCGGGGGTCTGGCTCCTGAACAGGCGCACCGTGCAGGTTTCTACGGTCTGCTCGCAGGATTGTTGCGCGACGCCCCCGATGACGATGTGCTGGCCTACGTCGGGCAACTGGACGACGCCGCAGAGCCGCCCGGTACATCAGAGCTGGTGTTGGCGCTCAAAATGCTCTCCCTGGCCTCGCGACACAGTACAGCACCGATGCTGCGTGACGAGTACCACACCCTGTTCATCGGTCTGGGGCGCGGTGAGCTCGTGCCTTACGGCTCCTGGTACCAGACCGGGTTCCTGATGGAAAAACCCCTCAGCCTGTTGCGCAGCGATCTCGCCCGACTGGGTTTCGAGCGTGCCACGGACGTACATGAACCCGAAGACCACATTGCCGCGCTGTGTGAGGTGATGTCGCTGCTGATCCAGGAAGACGTCGCCATCGAATCCCAGCAACAGTTCTTCAACACCCACCTGGGCAACTGGGCAACTGCCTTTTTCCGTGACCTGGCGACCGCCCACGGGGCCGTGTTCTACAAATCGGTCGCCCGGCTGGGCATGGCCTTCGTACAGGTCGAAATGCGCTATTTGTCGCTACCGGACTAGACAATTTGTCCCGGAGACCCGCTTTGTCGCAGAAAGCGGCCTTTGCCTTCGCCATTCAGGGTCGTTTCGGTCATTTTTCTCCAGCGTCAGATGGCCCACGGATTGCGCTTATCCGTTTAATCGACCCATCGCGCGACCGACGCTGGGTTGACCCCGAAACAATTGGCGCAGTGCACCCACAGGAGCGTTCTCAATGAAAAACCCCAAGCAGCAGGTATCGCAATCACGGCGCAAGTTCTTGCGTGATGCCGGCGTGTCGGGTGGCATCGTCGCAGTCGCGGCCACCACACCCGCTGTGGCTCTCGCCGAAACGGGCGAGGTGAGCACCGGGGACAAGCCGCGGGACGGTTATCGCCTCACCGAGCACATCCTTGCGTACTACAAGACCGCAGCCAGCTGATCGACGGGCCACCAGGAGCACGCTATGAAACTGAAAAAGATATCCAACCAGGTTGGCGGCCCCGCGGCAGCGGCAGAAGCAC
>JAGRHB010000372.1 GCA_020445245.1 Gammaproteobacteria bacterium | reverse complement strand
ACGCCACTCGACACCGTGAGCAGGCTCGCCCAGGCGGAGTAGTCGGTCGAGTATTCGAGCAGGTAGCCGTCGTTGTTATCCACCGAAAGACGGACGCTGTCGATGCGGTACAGGTCGCCAAAGGCGAACACGAAGCGATTGCCCTTGCCGTTCCACGACACCTTGTCGGCCAGGTTCCACTGGCTGCCCTCGGTCGGGAAGATCCCGTCGTTCAGCACGGAGAGCGAACCGCCATAGTTGCCGCCATTGCCGTTGGCGCTGACGACGGTAGTGATCGAAGCCGCCTGAGCGGCAGTGGCGGAGAGCCCCAGCAAGGTGAGGACGAGCAATGTGCGTTTCATGTGGCGAGCCCTGGTGCGATCGAATGTATTTATCAAAAGCAAGGTTTGTGCCAAGAGCCATTTCGCCGACAACGGCTGAGGGTCTCCCGAACGCCCGGATATCGCGTGTAAATAATCCCGACACCGTCAAGCCTCTTTAAGCCTCGATCTGGGGCGTAAACACCGCCATCCCCCAAGTTGGGGTGCTCCCTGCACAAGAAATGTCGCACCCTCCCCCCAAACGCCTCATGACGCCCCAGATTGAGTAGTTTTTTCTATGATCGACTGTAAGAAATCCCGACACTCGCCCTCCCTTGCGCCACCGGCAGCACCGACTGTCATTTTCCTGCAACCCGGCCGCACCACTCCCGCAGGAAATGCGAGAATCGCGCCCCACCCTGGCAGGCACGACCTGTCCGACGGGTCGAAAGACACAACAGACACCATCGAGGAAAACAACATGTCGAAGAAGTTGGCTGGTTTGATCGTTCTTGGGCTCGCGAGCGCGACGCCCGCATTCGCCGCCGGACAGGCCGAGGCGAAGGGCTTCGTGGAAGACAGCGCGCTGAACGTGCTGCTGCGCAACGCGTACATCAATCGCGATTACAAGGGTGGCCGCCACGACAGCGGCGAATGGGGCCAGGGAGCGATCGCCAACTTCGAGTCGGGCTTCACCAAGGGTACGATCGGTTTTGGCGTGGATGCATTCGCAGCCTACGCGGTGCGTCTCGACGGCTCGCGCGACCGCGCCGGAAACTGGGGGATCGACTTCTTCAAGCAGGACAGCACCGGCATGCCGGAGAAGGATGTCGCCAAGGGCGGCGCCTCGCTGAAACTGCGTTTCTCGAACACCGTCCTCGCCTACGGTGACCTTCGCCCCAACCTTCCGGTGCTGAGTCACGACAACTCCCGCCTGCTGCCCGAGAGCTTCACCGGCACGATGCTGACCTCGACGGAGATCGAGGGCCTGGAATTCAATGCGGGCACGTTCCACGCGCAATCGCGCAAGAGCGACGAAGGCCGTGACAGCGGCGGGCTGAAGGGCATCGACGTGATCGGCGCCAGCTACAAGTTCAACGACGCTCTCAGCGGCGCGTTTTACGCCTCCGACGTCGAGGATGTGCTCAAGCGCCAGTACCTCAACGTGAACTACGTGCTGCCGATCGCCAGCAACTCGCTGACCTTCGACTTCAATGGCTATCGAACCAAGCAGGACGCTGACTTCCAGCCCGGCAAGAGTCGCATCTGGAGCCTGGCCTCGACCTACGCCACCGGCCCGCATGCCTTCACGCTCGCCTACCAGCGCAACAACGGCAATGTCGACTACAACTATGGCTTCTACCAGAGCGAAGGCTGGGTCGGTGACGGCGGCGGCTCGATCTGGCTGGCCAACTCCTACTGGTCCGATTTCAACGCTGCGGACGAGCAGTCCTGGCAGGTCGCCTACGCGGTCGACTTTTCTCAGTACGGCATCCCCGGCCTGAGCTATCGCATCGCTTACGTGCGCGGTCATGACATCGATGTCGGCACGACCACCGATGGAAAAGAGCATGAGCTCTTCAATCAGCTGTCGTACAAGGTGCAGAGCGGCCCCGCGAAAGATCTGAACGTCCGCCTGCGCGCCTCCACCCTCCGCGTTTCGGACAACGCCCGCGCCTACAACACCAGCGGTAACGAAGTCCGGATCTTCCTCGACTACCCCTTCAGCGTGTTCTGATCCACGCAATGCACACCGACCCGGGCAGCGCCCCGGATCCGGTGCACCCATGAACAAACGGGAGCCTCAGGCTCCCGTTTGTTCATGCGGAGATCGAGAACCCGGCCTCAGCCCTTGCGACGACGCCCGACCGCAAGCCCCGCCAGTCCCAATCCGAGCAGCGCGAGCGAAGCGGGCTCCGGCACGCCGTTCGGCGTGCACCCGGGTGCCGTCGGATTCGCCGTGCAATATTCGACCGCCGTCTCCTGTACGCCCACCGTGAAGCCGTTCCAGTACTCGTTGCTGAGACTGCGCCAATTCACGGTATCGAAGGTCCCCTTGAACTGCAGCGTACCGTGCGGCTCGCCGGTGCCCAGCA
>JAGRHB010000371.1 GCA_020445245.1 Gammaproteobacteria bacterium | reverse complement strand
CTGATATCCGTCAGCCATTGCTGTACCTGGACCACGCTCAATTTCAGCTGCTGGGCCAGATCCATCACCACGACATCGTGAAACAGCAGTTGGTCGAGTCCCACCTTGACCCGCCCCTCGCTGCGCAGAATCACGCCGAAGATCGTCAGGCTGAGAACGAGCATCGTGATCCCTACGGCGATCAACAGCTGGCGTAACTTCAATCGGCGCATATCCCCGCTTCCCCGCAATTTTCCTGTCGGTAGCCGCTTGCCCGGCACCTGCCACGGTTATTCCGTGGTTAGCGGCAATGCGACCTGGGGCTTTATCTGCAACGGCCGGATACTCGCGGCGCACCCGGTCGGCACAGGCTTGACCGCAGTCCGGGGGATCGACGATGGGGAAACAGGCAGGCAATCCATAGGCACGACTTTCACACCGGCCAAGGCATTCAGCGCACGAAAGTCGCCACCGGGTCAGACACAGGTCTCGCCTCACCGTCCGGCTGCGCACCTCCCGCGGACAGTGGCACGACCGCGCTGGTACCGATCGCCCTTGGGTCCGATGCGGCGCTGACCCGGCCGCTGCGCAGATCCCAGGCGATCGCCTGCATATTGCCGTAGGGATCATTGAGCTGGCGCACCTGGTGACCCTTGAACTGCAACTCGGCGATCACCTCGTCCGACAGCGCGGCCGGCTCCACCTCGATGCGGTCAGGCAGGAACTGGTGGTGAAACCGGCCACGGGAAACGATGTCTTCGACAGACCTGCCGTCGACGGCATCGAGCAGGCCGAGCAGGACCATCGTAATGATCCGCGAGCCGCCCGGCGTACCCAGGATGATGATGTGGTCCGGGCCTTCGACAAAGGTCGGCGACATGCTCGACAACATGCGCTTGCCCGGTTCTATCGCATTGGCCTGACTGCCCACCAGCCCGTAGGCATTGGCGACACCCGGCTTGACCGAGAAATCGTCCATCTCATCGTTCAGCAAGACGCCGGTACCGGCAGCGACGAAGCAGGCACCGAACGGATAGTTCACGCTGAGCGTCGCCGCAACCCGGTTGCCCTCGTGATCGAGTATCGAGAAGTGTGTGGTGTCCTGACCTTCCGTTCGGGGTTCGGCGACCACGGCACTCGGCGTCGCCTGATCGGGATCGATGTCGCTGGCCTTCTGGTGCGCATAGACACGACTCGAAAGCCGCGCCAGCGGTACCCGGACGAAATCACTGTCGCCAAGATAGTGTGCGCGATCGGCATAACCGCGACGCATCATCTCGGTCAGCAGGTGCACGCGGTCCGCCCTGTTCAACCCTTCCAGGGGATGCGTCTCGAGCATGTTCAGGATCTGCGTCAGCACCAACCCGCCCGACGACGGCAGGCTGGCGCTGACGACGCGATGTCCTCGATAACGGGCAACGACGGGGGCACGCTCGACGACACGGTACTGTTGCAGATCCCGGCTGGTCCAGATCCCGCCGTGCGCACGCACCCCGGCGACCATGCGCCGGGCGATGTCGCCGGTGTAGAACGCCTGAGCACCGTCACGCGCGATCGCCTCTAGGGTGTCCGCCAGGTCAGGCTGCTGCAGGCGGTGGCCGAGCGGTGGCGGTTCGCCCCCGACCAGGAACTGCGCATTGGCTGCCGCGGACTGGCGCAGGGCCGCGAGGCGAAAACCCGCCATGCGGCGGTAGACCGCGTCGACCGGAAAACCTTCCCTCGCGAGAATGATCGCCGGCGCCAGGCTGACGTCCAGCGGCAGGCGCCCGTAGTGTTGCGCAATATGTGCCAGCGCGGCCGGCACCCCGGGAATGCCGGCGGCGAGCGGCCCATCGATCGAGGCACGCGACACCACATCGCCGTGCTCATCGAGGTACATATCGCGATGTGCCGCCAGTGGCGCGCGTTCCCTGCCATCGACCATCACCTGGTGCCCGTCACTGGCCCGGTGCAGGAGCCAGAAACCGCCGCCCCCGAGACCGGAGCCGTAAGGCTCGACGACGGCCAGCGCGGCACTGACCGCGACCGCCGCATCGAACGCATTGCCACCGGCCTCGAGCACCAGCAGGCCGGCCTCGGTGGCCAGGGGATGGGCAGAGGCGATCGCATCCGCCGCAGGTGGTCTCGCCGCCACCACACCGGCGGCAAACAGCAGGCAAAAAACGAAAAGGCTCCACGTGGGAGCCTTGTAGCGCGCAGACCTCACCGGCGGGACTCAGCCATTGGCCGCCGTGATGCGCTCGTACTTCGCCATCAAATCTTCCTGTGTCTCCACGTGATTGGGGTCATGCGGGATACAGTCGACGGGGCAGACCTCCACGCACTGCGAAGTCTCGTAGTGACCGACGCACTCGGTGCACAGATCCGGGTCGATCACGTAGATCTCGTCACCCTGGGAAATCGCACCATTGGGACATTCG
>JAGRHB010000370.1 GCA_020445245.1 Gammaproteobacteria bacterium | reverse complement strand
TACTGCTCGGTGTGATCCTGTGCGTCCTTGCGGCGGGCGGGGCGGTTGGCCGCCTCGGGCGGCTTATCCCGCAGACCGTATTGAGCGGCATCCAGCTGGGAGTGGGGCTCTACCTGGCATGGTTCGGCATCAGGCTGGTGATACAGGAACCCTGGATCGGCGGCATCGCGCTCGCCGCACTGCTGTTGCTGCAAAGAACGAGATTCCGGCCGCTCGCGGCGCTGCTGGTGGTGGTCGGCGCCGCCGTCTGGGGTGGGTTGCAGGCGGGTGCCGCATTCCCCGACCTGTCCCTGAGCCTGTCGCTGCCGCAGCTGCATCTGCCTGAGCTGCAAGGATTCTGGGTCTCTGCGCAGGGCGTGCTGTTGCCGCAACTCGCGCTGACCCTGACCAATGCCACGCTGATCACCGCGGCGATCGCCGCCGACCTGTTCCCGCAGGACCGGGCCCGCATCACCCCGGACCGGCTGGCCTGGAGTTCCGGGGCGCTCAACCTGCTGCTGGCCCCTTTCGGTGGCTTTCCGATGTGTCACGGGGCAGGCGGCCTGGTGGTGCAACACAGGTTTGGTGCCCGCAGCGGTCTGGCACCGGCGGTGTTCGGGACCACCTGCCTGGCACTGGGGCTTCTGCTGGGCCCAAATGCCCTGCCGCTGCTCGAATTGTTGCCACTGGCGGCTGTCGGATCACTGTTGCTGATTGCCGGTGCCGATCTGGCGCTGACCAGGCGTCTGCGCCGTGCCTCACCGGACCGGCTGGTGGTGATCGTGCTGACCGGGGTGACCTGCGTGGTGCTCAACGTCGCACTTGGCCTGCTGGCCGGGTTCGCGCTCGAGGGGCTGCGTGTGCTGGTGGCGCGTCGGCGTGCCGGTGCCTGAACGTCAGTCGTGCGTGGCCCCGGGTCCGACGGCCTTGGTGTGCCGGTCGCGGTCCGGCCGCACGATGGCGAACAGGGCCAGCGCGGCCACTGCGCCCAGGGTGTCGGCCAGCATGTCTTTCTGCGCGTCCCAGATATCCCCTTGCGAGCCGAGGAACTCTATGCCGGCGTCGCCACCCTCGAGGACCGCATACCACCACTCGATGATCTCGTAGCCGGCGGCGATGCCCATCACCAGCAGCAGTGCGAAGATATTGGCAGGGACGTATTTGCAGTGGCCGCGTCGCAGCATCCATTCGGCGGTCGGGTAGGCGTAGAAACCGACTGAAAAATGCGCGATGCGATCGAACTGGTTGCGCTGCGAACCGATCAGCTCACTGAACCAATCGAAGGGTACATTGGCGAAGGTGTAGTGACCGCCGATCGTGTGCCAGAACAGCCAGAATGCCATCAGGGCATAGGCGGTGTTGCTGAAGCGGAAGTGCCGGAAGGTGAACACCAGCCCGAGAAACACCAGGACCACTGGAATGATCTCGGCAACCCACACGGTGCGTGACACCGGGTCGACCGCCATCGCGGCAAAAAACACCACAAAGGTAATAGCCAGCCAATGTACGAACTGCAGGTGCCTCATCGTGTCTCCAGTCAGGACGGTGCAGTGTATCGCGTCAACGCCCAGGGAATCCCGCTCCTGCCGGGCTGTGTGCCAGACCACAGGGTACACATGCGGCCGCCCGCCGGTGTGCGCAAATTGCGAATCAGTTCCCGCATACGCCCGCGCCCATACCGCTAAATTGCGTGACAGACACACCGTTGGAGATGTCGGCCACCATGAACAAACCGAAAGTCTATGCCACGTCGAACTGGCAGCAGTCCTGGCTCGAGCTCGTGGCGCTCTACGGCCTCACCAGTATTGCGGTCGCCCACCTGTTCCAGATGCATTGGACCATCGCGATGAGCGTTTCGCCGGTGGTCATGCTGGCGCTGCTGCTCAGTGTCATTGTGCTGGTCGAAGTCCTCTGGTTCTGCGTCCTGGCGCTGGACAAGTGCGGTGCGGCCCTGGGCATCCGCAAGAGTCCGCTGGCCTGAGGCACACCCCGATCAGCGCCACACCCCGTCGCCGCCACTGTAGCTGTCGAGCACGCGGATGTAGTTGAGGCGTTCGTAGTCCGAGGGGTCGAGCACGCTGATCTGGCTCATGCGTCCACGGAAATCGCTCAGCTGTTCGAAACCCTGTTGTTCCATCCATGTCTCCAGCTCATTCCGCATCCTGCCCAGCAGGTCCGGCCCCTGCTGAAGCAACGCGTGACACAGATGCACCACGTCCGTACCGGCGAGCAGCAGCTTGATCGCATCTGCAGCCGTGTGGACGCCGCCGGTTGCCCCCAGCGAACACTCGGTGCGCCCATGCATTATCGCCACCCAACGCATCGCCAGCAGGGCATCCACAGACTTGGTCGGCGCGAGGGTGTGTTTGAGCCGCATCCCGTCGACGTCGATGTCGGGCTGATAGAAGCGGTTGAACAGCGACACGCCG
>JAGRHB010000369.1 GCA_020445245.1 Gammaproteobacteria bacterium | reverse complement strand
CTTCCCTTTGAAATCCATGGTGTCAGCCTAGGCGCAGGCGTTTGGCATAGCAATAGGGAGTTTCCCGTTGCGTACCGGCGCGCCATTGATAATCTTTAGCGGCCAGATTTGCAAAGGCTTGAAACCATATGCTTGAACTCGACGACATGGAACGCATCGCACAGATCGTGCGATCGACGGCCGGTCAGGAGCTGATGTCACGCTTTGAAGCGGTCGATGCCGATACCAAGGCGGATGGTTCGCTGATCACGGCGGCGGATACGGCGATGCAACAGCGTCTGCAGGAAGAACTTTGCCGGCAATGGCCGCGTATCGCGCTGTTGGGCGAAGAGATGAGTACGACCGAGCAGGAAGGTCTGCTGGCAGCGCAGGGCGACGGCCTGTGGTGCCTCGATCCGTTGGACGGTACCGCCAACTTCGCTGCGGGGATTCCGTTCTTTGCCGTCTCGTTGGCATTCATCGCAAACGGTGCGGTCACCGCAGGTATCGTCTACGACCCCGTGCGCGACGAGTGTTTCAGTGCCCTGCACGGCCGGGGTGCCTGGCTGAATGGACGACCGCTGCGTGCCGTTCCCCGACCGGAGCGGCTGTGCGATGCAATGGCGATGCTCGATCTCAAGCGCCTTCCTGATTCACTGATCACTGCGGTGGCGCGACAGGCACCCTATCGCTCGCAGCGCAGTTTCGGATCGGTCGCCCTGGACTGGTGCTGGGTGGCCCTTGGCCGCTGCCAGGTATACCTGCACGGTGGGCAGCGGTTGTGGGACTATGCGGCGGGGCAGCTGGTGCTCAGTGAGAGCGGTGCGGTCGGCGGCCTGCTGGACGACTACCGTGGCGACTGGGTGACGTCCCTGTCTCTTTCGCCGCGGATAGGATTGGCGGCGACTCACGCGGGCCTGTTGAGGGAATGGCGCGCGTGGATTTCTGCCGCAGTGCGTGACTGAATCGAAATTGCAGTTCAGCTCTGCAGGTCTTCCGCCACCACGTTCAACCAGTGTTTCACCGGGATCCCGTCCGCCTCGCCGAGATGCATCAGGCATCCGATGTTGGCACTGACGATCAGGTCCGGATGATCCGCCTTGAGCGCATGCAGCTTGCGCTGGCGCAGCTGCTTCGAGATCGCCGGCTGCAGGATCGAATAGGTCCCTGCAGAGCCGCAACACAGATGACCCTCGCCGACAGTGCTCAGCTGGTAGCCGAATGACTGCAGCAGCCGTTCCGTTGCACCGTTGAGCTTCAGCGCATGTTGCAGCGTACAAGGTGTGTGCACCGCGATACGCGACGCACGCGGTCTGAGCCGCAGTCTTTCTGCCGGTTCCTGCAGCACGATCTGCAGCGGGTCGCGCAGCAGTGAGACCAGCTTTTTCGCCTTGGCCGCATAAGCGCTGTCGTCCGCCAGCAGGTGAGCGTAGTCCTGCACATGCGCGCCACAGCCGCTGGCACTGACAATCAGGGCCTCGGCCCCGTTTTCCACTGCTGGAAACCAGGCATCGATATTCAGGCGCGCCATGGTCCGTGCGCGCTCGCTGTCACTCAGGTGGTGGGGCAGGGCGCCGCAGCAGCCGGCACCAGGCGTATGGGTCACCGCGATGCCAAGGCGGTCCAGGATAGTCTCCAGCGCGGCATTGATCTCTGGCGCCAGCCCGGGTTGCACACAGCCCTCTAGGACCAAAACGCGGCGCTGCGCCGTTGTATCGGCGGCGCGGCGACGGACCTTCCGGCCGATCGGGATCTGCTTGCGCAGCCCGGGTGGCAGCAGCGGGCGCAGTCCCTGCCCGATTCGCAGCAGCGGCGTGAAGCGCGCGGGATAGGCCAGGACCTCGATCATCAGGCGGCGTAGCAAGCGTTGTCCGAGCGAGCGCGGCACCTGCCGTTCGACCTGTTCGCGCCCGATATCCAGCAGCCGGTGATAGTCGACACCCGACGGGCAGGTGGTCTCGCAGGACCGGCAGCTCAGACAACGATCAAGGTGCTCGCGCACCGTCGGAGTGGCTGGCTCGCCCTCCAGCACCTGCTTGATCTGGTAGATTCGTCCACGCGGGCCGTCGAGTTCATCGCCGAGCAGCTGGTAGGTGGGACAGGTGGCGGTACAAAAGCCACAATGCACACAGGCGCGCAGAATCTTGTCGGCCTCACGGCCGTCCGCGGTGTCCTTGATGAAGTCGGCCAGTGCTGTCTGCATTTTGTTGGAACGCCGTGCGATGGGTGTTGTCGTCAGTTTAACGTGCTTCGCGCTGGCTTTCGTCGCGCAGTTGCAGCGGAATTTCCCGCCGATCTGCGGAGTTGGTGGTGCGCGATGCAATGGTATAAAGCCATGCGAATCCCCTAATTCGTGCGCCGCCGGCTTCGGCCGGCGCCACACCACAGGAGCAGGCAAGAACATGATCCGGGATGAAGGACTCGACATGGACTTGAGCAGCG